>JBOHUP010000234.1:0-8312 GCA_050734615.1 Candidatus Dormibacteraceae bacterium
GTAGCTCAATCGCGCCTCGTCGACCCGCGGGCCACTTTTGAAAACCTCGCCCGCAGCACGGGCCTTACCTACGAAGCAGTCGTCCACCACGCGCTGGTTCGCTACGCCAGCTCCGGCGTGGAGGCTCTGTTGGCCATCGGGCCTCTGGCCTTGCGCCAGTTGATTGATGCTCGCAAGGCGGGCGACTGGCCCAAGGTAGGCGCGATCCTCGACTGGCTTGAAGCAGGTCTCGATTCCTCCAGCTGGCACTGATTGCCATCCTGCTCCGGAATTCATCGAGGCACCTGCGCCGGAGGCGCAAGAGGTGCTTGGCGTAGTTGCCTGACAGTCGGTCGCTATAATCCCGGGCGTGTGTCCGATAAAGACGGGCTTTGACTGGATCTTCACCACTTATAGCTCCGTCTTACAGGTGGCGAGCATGGCCTGGCTATTCGGAAGCACCAGCGTCGTGGGCTTCCTCGGTCGCCGCTGGCTCAAATTTCCCGCGTCGCCGAAAGCCGCCGAATAAGCCACAGCCGGGAGCCGCGCGGCACTGACGGCTAGTGCACTGACCCACAAATAGCTTGCGGTTTACGAGGGATGAGAGGATGATTGCTTCATGCCCAATCAGCCAGCCGCAGCGATACCGATTTCACCCCAGCAGCGATCAGTACTTGTCGATTGGACCCGCAGCCGAGTTATGCCCCAACGGATGGCGTTGCGGGCCCGCATCGTACTCGCCGCAGCCGAGGGCGTTGCGGTCAATCGCATCGCCGGCCAGCTGCAGTGCAGTGAGCCGACGGTGCGGCTTTGGCGGCGCCGATTCCAAGACAGCGGTATTGAGGGCTTGGAGGAAGACGAGGGGCGAGGGCGTCGGCCGACCTATGGACGCGAGATGGTCGAGCGCGTGATCAACACGACGTTGGCCAAGCCTCCCGACGGAGCAACGCACTGGAGCACGCGGACGTTGGCAGCACATCTGGGCATCGGCCACGGCACTGTGCAGCGGATCTGGAAGCAGAACCGATTGCAACCCCACCGCTCGAGGAGCTTTAAATTCAGCCGCGATCCTGAGCTCGTAAAGAAGGTCACTGACGTAGTCGGTCTCTACCTTGAGCCGCCTCAGAACGCGGTCGTTCTCAGCTGTGACGAGAAAAGCCAGATCCAAGCGCTGGATCGCACCCAGCCGCTATTGCCAATGCGCCCAGGACAGGTGGAACGCCGTACTCACGACTACAAGCGCCATGGCACCACGACCTTATTCGCAGCTCTCGACCTCGCCCGCGGAGAGGTGACCGGCCACTGCTCGGAGCGGCATGGGGTGGCCGACTTTCTTGATTTCCTCAAGCTCGTGAATCGCACCTATCCGCGCGGGCAGTTGCACCTGATCATCGACAATTACCACACGCACAAGAACGCCAAGACCAAGGAGTGGCTGGCAAGACATCACAGATTTCATCTCCATTTCACTCCCACCAGTGCCAGCTGGCTGAATCAAGTCGAGGGTTGGTTTTCGCTGCTCAGCCGGCGCGCCATCCGGCGCGGTGTTTTCCGGAGCGTCGGGCAGCTCGTCGAGGTCATCCAGGCCTTCATCGATGCGTGGAACAAGCAACGGCACCCATTCGTCTGGGTGAAAACGTCAGAACAGATCCTGGCCAAAGCCAACCCGAAAGCTATTTCGGGGTCAGTGCACTAGCGGCGCATGCGCGGGTCGAGAGCGTCTCGCAGGCCGTCACCGATCCAGTTGAATGCGAGCAGCGTGACCGACAGCGCAAGGGCGGGGGCCAGCACGATGTGCGGAGCCAGCTGCAGCGCCTGGAACCCCTGCGCGGCCATCGCGCCCCATGATGGCGTTGGAGGCTGCACGCCGAGGCCGAGGTAGCTCAGGAACGCCTCGAGCAGGATGGCCGCAGGGATGATCAGCGTCGCCTGGACGATGATCGGGCCGAGGGCGTTGGGCAGGATCTGGCCGAACAGGATGGCGCGGTCTCTCGTCCCGCTCGCGCGCGCCGCTTCAACGAACTCGCGTTCACGCAGCGCGAGCGTCTGGCCGCGGACCAGCCTTGCCATGTCCATCCAGCGGGTCAGCGTAATCGCGAAGATGATGTTCTGAAGGCCGCGCCCGATCAGCACCACGAAGATCAGAGCCACGAGCAGGTCGGGGATGCCGTACCAGATGTTGATTCCGGTCGAGATCAGCGCGTCGAGCTTGCCCCGGTAGAAGCCCGCCAGAAGGCCCATCGTCACTCCGACGACGGAGACCAGCGCGCTCGTCCCGATGCCGATCTCGATCGCGATGCCGGCGCCGAGCATCAGCCGGCTCAGAATATCCCGGCCCGCGGCGTCGAGGCCCAACGGATGCGCCAGCGTGGGACCCTGGAATGTCGTCCCCAGCGCCTCGCGCCAGTACGGATAAGGGGTCCAGAAGTTCGAGAGGATGCCGGTGAACAGGACGATCAACGCGATGACCGCGCCGACGATTGCGAGCCGGTTTCGCGACATGCGCTGGAGCACGTCTCGCCAGGTCGCTACTTGCGGGGCGACCTCGTAGTCGTCGGCGATCGTGGCGGGCTCGTGGATCGCCATCTGTTTAGTTCAGTACCTGATCCGGGGATCGAGCATGGGATAGATGAGGTCGACGGCGAGGTTGGCCAGCCCGATCAAGACGGCATAGAACGTGAACACCCCGATCACCACGTTGTAGTCGCGGGTGATGATGCTGTTGACGAACTCGTTACCGAGGCCAGGGATGCCGAAGATCGACTCCACCACGACGGAACCGGTGAGGATCCCCGTCACCAGGGGTCCGAGGATCGTTACGACGGGGATCATCGCGTTGCGCAACTCGTGCCGGATGACGATCAGAAAAGGCTTGACACCCTTAGCGCGCGCGGTGCGCACGTAGTCCTGGCGGACCACCTCAAGCATGCTCGCGCGCGTCATGCGCGCCACGTAGCTCGCGAACGGGAACCCGAGCGTGATGGCGGGGACGATGACCTGCTCGGGCTTGCCCCAGCCGATATTCTCGTAAAATGTTCCGCCAGACCACCGGTAGAAGCCCGTCACGGTGAGCAGCACGAGCAGGCTCGCGATGACGAAGTTCGGCATGCTGTATCCGACGACAGCAGTGGTCGTGGCGAGGTAGTCGACCCACGTGTTCTGGTAGGTCGAGGCCAGCACTCCGAGCGTGATGCCGAGCCCGACCGTGATCAGCAGCGCACATGCGCCGAGCGTGGCGCTCACGCTCGCCTCACGCAGGAGCAGCGGTGTGACCTGCACGCCGCGGTTGACCAGCGACTCGCCCATGCTGCCGTGCAGCAGCCCTGTCACCCAGATCAGATACTGAGTCGGCCATGGCAGGTCGAGGCGGTAGTGGTGGAGCAGCGCAGCCTGCGCTTCCGGGCTCTCGCGTCGATCCGACAGAAATGCGTTTCCCGGCAGCTGGTGGATGCCGATGAAGACGATCGACGAGACGGCGAATGCAGTAAATGCGACCAGGACCAAGCGTTGGCCCAGGTAAAGAAGCGTCCCCCGTGTCATCGATCCTCCAGGGTGTTGAGCGCGGCCGCTATATCTTAAATACGATCGTCGGTCACACCCGCCAACGCTTGGAGGTCATTTGAGAATCGGACTGGGGCTGCCCAACAGAGGCGCCCTCTTCGGGGTGACCACCATCCCCGAAATGATCGAGCTGGCCGAGCTCGCCGACCAATCACCTGGTGTTGATTCGGTGTGGGTCAGCGACAGTCTGCTGGCCAAGCCTCGGCCGGAGGCGATCACACTTCTCGCTGCGATCGCCGCGCGCACTCAGCGAGTCGCCATCGGCACCGCGTGCCTCGCCTCGTTTCCGCTTCGCGACCCGGTTCTGCTCGCCACGCAGTGGGCGACGCTCGACCAGCTCGCGCGCGGTCGCACGATCCTCACCGTGTGCAGCGGAATCGTCGAGCAGACCGGCGCGCACATCGAGTCCGAGCTGTACGCGGTGTCCAACGTGGATCGCATCGACCGATTGGTCGAAGGCATTGAGGTTTTGCGACTGCTGTGGACCACAGACGACGTGAGCTATTCGGGCAAGCACCACCGGCTCAGTCACGTGACAGTGCAGCCGAAGCCGGCAGCGCAGCCGTGCCCGCGGATCTGGATCGCCGCCAACGCCGACCGGCCCGACCTGATCGAACGCAGCCACGAACGCATCGCCAGGTTCGCTGACGGCTGGCAGACCGTCCGTGGCGCGGATCAGATCGCCGCCCGTCTCAGCGACATCAAGATGAGGGTGCGGGCGGCCGGTCGAGACGTAGCGGACTTTGCGTGCAGCGCATACGTCAACGTCAACATCGACGAGGACAAGCAGGCCGCGTTCCGTGAGACCAAGCGCTTCCTGGACACGTACTTCACGGCCGATTACAGCCGCGATGGGGTGGAGGAGTGGTGCGCGTTCGGCCCACCCGCGGAGTGCGCGGCCTACCTGGCCCGCTATCGCGACGCCGGCGTCGACGAGTTGATCATTCGCTGCGCGAGCTGGAGCCAATCCGCCCAGGTGCGCCGGCTCATCCACGACGTCCTGCCCAGGTTGGCCGGATAGACCGTAGGGTCAGGCGCTCGACTCGACGGGGATCAGGTCGTAGCCCTCTTTCGGCGCCTGGAGCAGCAGATACGCAAAGCCGTCGCTGTCACTGACCACTTCGTGGACGGTGCCTGGCGTGATGACTTTCATGCTTCCCGGCTTGAGCTCGAGGTCCACCACGTCGCCGCCGGCGCTCCAGACGCGGATCCGGCCCTCTCCGAGGATGCCCAGGAACACGTCGTCGATGCCGGTGTGGCGATGCCGCGGAATCGTCTGACCCGAGCGCAGCACATAGAGAACCGCCTGCGTGAATTCCGTGGTGAACACCTCGTGGATCCGCACGCTTTGCTCGCCCACCACGACCGTCTGGCCCTCCACGGTTCCGTCGCGGAGGCCGGCGGCGAGCGCGTAGAGATTGAGCGGCGCTACGACTACTTCCATGTCTTGCCCAACACGCGCAGCCAATTCTCGTGGCCCATCTTGCGCAGGTCCGCTTCGTCGAAGCCGCGATCGCGAAGGATCTGCACCAGTTTCGGAAGACCGGTCACGTCGCCCATCTCATCCGAGATCGTGGTCCCGTCGAAGTCCGATCCGAATGCCACGTGATCCGCGCCGATCCGCTCGCACATGTACTCGAAATGCCGAGCCAAGAGCGCGAGCGGCGTGGTCGTGTCCTTCTTGCCATCGTCCCGCGTGAACTGGACGGCGAAGTTCACGCCGACGATGCCGTCGGAGTCGCGCACCGCGTCCAGCTGACGGTCGGTGAGGTTGCGCGGGGTGGCGGACAGCGCGTGCACATTGGAGTGGGAGGCCACCAGCGGCGCCGAGCTTATCTCGGCGACGTCCCAGAAACCCTTTTCGTTGAGGTGCGACAGGTCGATCATCACGCCGAGCTCGTTGCAGCGCTTGATCAGCTCCCTGCCCGCGGGAGTGAGGCCCGGCCCGGTGTCCGGGTCGCCTGGGAAGCGGAACGGAACGCCCTCGCAGAATGCGTTGGGACGGCTCCAGGCCGGCCCGAGCGAGCGCAGGCCCGCGCGGTAGAAAACCTCGAGGGCATTGAGCTGCGGATCGATCATCTCGGCGCCCTCGAAGTGGAAGATCGCCGCCATCACGCCCCTGTCGATGCAGGACTTCAGCTCGCCGACGTCGCGGACGACCTTGAGCTTCCCGCCCGACTCATCCTCGAGACGAAACAGAGTCCCGGCAGCCGCCATCGCGTAGCGGAGCGAGTTGGCGTAATCGAGCGCCGGAGGCAGCTTGGCGTCGTGACGGTGGTGGTCCTCGCTCGCGGGCGCCGGGCGCAGGTTGGCCCGGCGTGCCGTCGGATCCGGCGGCGCCCAGATCGCGAAAAAGCCGCCGGCGAAGCCCGCTTCTTGCGCTCGGGGCAAATCGAGGTGGCCCTGGTTGCTGCGCTCGAAAAAGTTGCGCGCTCCGCCCCACGAAGGCTCGTACTCAGGTTGAAAAAGCGCGAGCAGGACATCGTTGTGCCCGTCGAAAACCTTCAGGGGTTGGGCGCTTTCCGCTTTCCTCTTGGCCAATTTGCTTCCCTCAAATTTCTAAAGGCCGGTGTGCTTCACTCGAAAGTATGATGTCGCCGATGGTCCCTCCTGGACCTCCCGCGGCACGCGCCACATGCTTGGACGGATTCAACTACAACTTCCGCGTCGTGGTCCCGCAGGAATGCGTGTGCGACCGGGGCCAGGTCTCGCACAAGGTCGCGCTGTTCGAGATCCAGATGAAGTACGGCGACGTGGTCACGCTGGAAGAGGTGCTGGACCACCTCGAGCAGCTCCCACGCCAGACGTCATCAAGGCAGCTCCCACGCCAGACGTCATCCAGGCAGCTCCCACGTCAGACGTCATCCCGGCAGCCCCGGCAGCCGTGACAGCCGTGACAGCTTGCCGGCGATTTCCACCACGGCCTCCAGCAACAGCTGGGCGCCCTGGACCAGCAGCCGGTCGTCGGTGTGCTCACCAGGCGAGTGGCTGATGCCGCCGCGGCTGGGGACGAAGAGCATGCCTGCTGGAACGTGGGCCGCCATCGCGCCGGCGTCGTGTCCGGCGCCGCTGGTCATGTGTCGCCACGGCCTGCCCGAACGCTCACAGACTTTGGCCAGCGAATCGATGATGTCTGGGTCCATCTGAACCGGGTCGACGGCCAGGCCCACCTCGGCGGATGCGCGGCACCCAAAATCGCCG
Source organism: Candidatus Dormibacteraceae bacterium (assembly GCA_050734615.1). Lineage (GTDB taxonomy): Bacteria > Chloroflexota > Dormibacteria > Dormibacterales > Dormibacteraceae > DASXBJ01. The sequence continues at coordinate 6,742 of JBOHUP010000234.1, forward strand.
GCAGCCTGACGCGCAGCTTCGAGCACGGCCTCCTCAGCTCGATCCAGGGACTTCGACGACAGCGACCGCATCTCGACCACCAGAGTCGCGCGGCCTGGCACGACGTTAGGGCTCCCCGGCTCGAAAGCGATCACTCCCACGTTGCCGACCATCGCCGCATCAGTTCGCTGCAGAATCTCGCGCACCTGCCAGGCCAGCTTGGCCGCGGCGGCGCCTGCGTCGTGGCGGGCCGCGTAAGGGGTGGTTCCGGCGTGGTTGGCCTGCCCCTCCATCAGCACGTTCAGCCGGCGGATCCCCACGATGCCGTCGACCACCGCGACGTCCGCACCTTGGGCCTCGAGCACGGGACCCTGTTCGATGTGGATCTCGAGATAACCGCTCAATTCACGAGCGTGGTCATCCTTCAGCAGCGCCCGGCTGCCCGTGAGGCCGCCGCTCCCGATGGCCCCTTCCTCGTCGTGGAAGCTCACGATCTCCACCTGCGCGGCCGTGGGATGGCCGGACTCCTGGAGTGACCGCAGGACCTCAACGGCGGCGACCACGCCATAGGCTCCGTCCAGCCGGCCACCCGCCGGCACGGTGTCGGTGTGGGAGCCCACCAGCAGCCAGGGAGGCGAGCCTCCGGGCAGCCGCCCGAAGACGTTGTTGACCTGGTCCGCCCAGGCCTCGAGCCCGGCCTCTTCCAGACGCCGCCGCAGCCACATCCGGGCCTCCACGTCGGCGGCCGAACCGGCGACCCGATCGACCCCGCCGTCCGGCCTGCCTCCGATCGCCGCGAGATCGCCCAGATCGCGGAGCAGGCGCTCGGCGGAAATCGAGGGTCCGGCGATCAACGCGGCCAGCGTCCGGGCGACGGTTCCAGCCGCGGAGCTTTCTCCCAGTCCGCACGCGTCGGGGCGAACACGTCGACGACCGTCGCGCCCTCGGGTCCAGTCCGGGCCGAATGTGGGACTTCGCTCGGGATCGTGTAACCCTCGCCGGTCGCGAGCTCGCGCCCGACGCCGGCTATCACCATGGTCACCTTGCCCTGGAGGACGAATCCGACCTGCTCGTTTTCGTGATGGTGCTCCGGGATGTCGACGTTGGGATCGAGGTCGATGACCGCCACGGTCAGCCTCTGTCCCTGCAGCGCCCGTGCCACCGCCCCGCCCCAGATTTGATAGGGCTTCACTGCTGAGAAGGATTCGAACGTGCTCACGACTACCTCCTGAATTCTCGCCAGGGGCCTGTCCCCACGCGATGAAATCTGTCTCATCGCGTTCGACTGCCCGCGACCGGTGTTGACCAGATCACTGGCGCTAGTACGATCGCACGAATTAGGGGCCGCTCGGCGAGTGCGGCTTCGGTGCGCATGGTGCGGCTTGTCGGGCTGTCGGAGGGAAGACGCGCCAGTGGGGCCGGCCGACGCTCGACGTCCACGGCATCATCGGGGGCTTCACCGGCGAGGGTGAGAAGACTGTCATCCTGCCCACGGGATGGCCAAGCTCAGCATGCGACTCGTGCCGGACCAGGATCCCGACGCGATTCTGCACAACCTCGACCAGTACCACCGCGGTATCGAGATGCTGATC
>JBOHUP010000235.1:0-2226 GCA_050734615.1 Candidatus Dormibacteraceae bacterium
GTGGACGGTCGCACCGGTGAACTTGACGCCGCTCTCCAGGGCGCGCTCGACCGCGTCGAGTCCGCCGGCGAAATTCGGGAGCAGCGAAGGATGAACGTTGATGATCCTGCCCTCGAACGCTTCGAGGAAGCCCCGCGAGTGAACGCGGTCATAGCCGGCATCGATCACGAGCTCAACGCCGTGGCGCTGGAAGAAATCGCGCATCGCATGATCCCGTGCCTCGGACGATTCGAACTGCTTCTGCGATAGCTCACCGAGCGGAATGCCCCTTTCGCGCGCAAACGCGGCTCCCCGGCAGGACGGCCGGTTGGTAGCCACGGCCACGACGTTGAACCCGCGCTCGACGAGGTTGCGCAGGTTTGACCCCTGCCCCGAAACCGCGACGCCCAGCTTGAGCGTCATGGTGTCCTTAATCGATGACCACGCGGTCGGGGCCAACCTGAGCGACCACCTCGCCGACCACGGCCGTATCCGCGGACACGTCTTTGCGGTCGACGACCAGGATCATCCCGAGCCCCATGTTGAATGTCCCGTACATCTCGTCGTCGGCGACCCGCCCTCGCTTGCGGATGAGCTCGAATATGGGCGGGGCATCCCACGAACGCCGGTCCAGCCGAGCCCCGAAGCCATCCGGTAGGCAGCGCGGCAGGTTGCCGAGAAGGCCTCCGCCTGTGATATGCGCCGCGCCCTTCCACGGGATGCGCGACAGGTCGGCCAGATAGGAGCGGTGGGGCTCGAGCAAGACCTCGCCCAGAGGACGCTCGAGCTCGGTGAAGACGCGCGTCAGCGGCACGTCCTCGAACACCTTGCGAGCCAGGGAGAACCCATTGGTATGCACGCCACTCGACGGCAGCCCGACCAGGACGTCGCCGGCCCGGATCCGCGCGGTGTCACGCCTGGCGCCCTTCTCGACCAGCCCGACGATGAAGCCGGCCAGGTCATAGTCGCCCAGCGCGTAGACGCCCGGCATCTCCGCGGTCTCGCCCCCCAGCAGCGCGCAACCCGCATCGCGGCACGCTGACGCCATGCCTTCGACGATCTGCGCGAAGACATCCGGGTCCAGCCGCCCGGTGGCGAAATAGTCCAGAAAGAAAAGAGGACGGGCGCCCGCGGTGGCGATGTCGTTGACGCAGTGGTTGACGATGTCGACGCCGATTCCTCGATGCCGGCCGGCGGCGATGGCCACCTTGATCTTCGTGCCCACACCGTCGGTGCTGGCGGCCAGGTGGCTGCCATCTGCGAGCGCGTACAGACCGGCGAAAGGCCCCACTCCAACCGCCACGTTCTTGCCGTGCGTGGCGGCGATCAGAGGCTTGACCCGCTCCAGCGCCCGCTCGTAAGCCTCGATGTCGACGCCGGCTGCGGCATACGACAGGCCTTCATTCGGCATCAGGACGGTCGCACGAGCTGATGCGAAGGGGGTCCTGGCACGTGGTCCGACTTCAGCGGCAGCTCGAACTGCATCTTGTCCATCTCGAGCTGCTGAGGCACCGCGACCGGATACGAGCCGTCGAAGCAGGCACGGCAGAACTCCTGCGCCGTGCCCCGCCCGATCGCGCTCATGAGGCCCGGGATCGAAAGATACGAAAGGCTGTCCGCGCCGATCTGCGCTCGCACCTCCTCCACCGTCCGCCCGGACGCGATGAGCTCCTTGGTCGAGCCGATGTCCACGCCCATGAAGCAGGGGAAGCGCATCGGCGGGCTGGAGATGCGCATGTGGATCTCGCGGGCCCCCGCGGCGCGCAGGCGCTCGATGATCCGGCGCGATGTGGTGCCTCGCACGATGGAGTCGTCGACAGCGATCAAGCGCTTGCCTTTGATCGAGCGCGGCAGCGGGTTCAGCTTCAACATCACTCCTGCTTCTCGCAACGACTGATCAGGTTGGATGAAGGTTCGGTTGATGTACCGGCTCTTCATCAACGCTTCGCGAAACGGGATGCCGGACGCCTCCGCGTAGCCGATCGCGGCCGGGGTTCCGGAGTCCGGAAAGGGAATCACCATGTCGGCTTCGACCGGAGCCTCTCTGGCCAGCTCGTGACCCATGCGGATTCGCGCGTCCTCCAGCTCGCAGTTCTTGAGGATGGAGTCGGGCCGCGCGAAGTAGATGAACTCGAAAACGCACATCGCATGTTTGCTCGAAGTCTGGAAGCTGACGCTGTGCACGCCGTGCTCGTCCATCAGGACCATCTCGCCCGGCTGCACCTCGCGCACGAAGTTGGCATGCAC
>JBOHUP010000236.1:0-8264 GCA_050734615.1 Candidatus Dormibacteraceae bacterium
CTCCAGAGGTCTCATCGCAATCGGTGCAGAAAGACGCGTCCGCCAAGGATGTGATTCGCAGCGTGCTCGCCGAGTGTGTTGCGACGTTGCTGCACCACGACCCGCTCGTTCGTACGAGCGCCGACCCTGAGGCGGTGCACCAGGCCCGCGTTGCGACACGCAAGCTCCGCTCGCACCTTCGCACCTTCGCACCGCTGCTCGAGATCGAATGGATTGACCCGCTGCGCTCGGAGCTCGGCTGGATTGCGATGAGCCTTGGTGCGGTACGGGACAGCGAAGTGCTGTTCGAGAGGCTGCGCGAACGGGCCAACACGCTGCCCGCCAGCGACTCGCGGTCGGCCGTTTCGCTGCTGCAGATCCTCGCGCTCGACATCGATGCGATGCGGAAGAAGCTGCTCGCCGACCTCGGATCGGTGCGCTACGTCGACCTGTTGGAGCGATTGGTGGCCGCGGCCCATGCGCCCTCGACCATGCCCGAAGCCGACCAGCCAGCTGCCGTCTTGCTGCCCGCGCTGGCGACGACTCCTTGGCGCCGTCTCCGCTCGGCGGTTCGCCAGCTCGACGTGAATCCGGCCGATCCGGATCTGCACCGGATCCGGATCCTGGCCAAGCGCGCGCGCTACGCCGCCGAAGCGGTGGCGCCGGTGGTCGGGAGCGGGGCGGAGGCGTTCGCTCGCGCGGCCGCCAAGCTGCAGACGGTACTCGGGGAGCACCAGGACAGCGTCACCGCGCAGGCGTGGCTCCGGAGCGCCAAGGTGAGCGGGCGTCGCGCGTTCGTCGCCGGCGAGCTAATCGCACTTGAGCACATCGCGGCGGAGGATGCGCGCGACAAGTGGCCGAAAGTGTGGAAGGCGATCGATCGCAAAAGCCTCCGCGACTGGATGGGCTGACCCGGAACGCGGCGTGGGGACCTTCTACGTCGTGCGCCACGCGAAGGCCGGCAGCCGAGGCCACTGGACGGGGGACGATCGCGCCCGCCCGCTGAGCCCGAAAGGTCGGAAGCAGGCGGATGCACTCGTGTCAGTCTTCGAAACATTCCCGGTGTCGGCGGTCTTTGCCAGCCCATATCTGCGGTGCGTGCAGACGGTCGAGCCGCTGGCGCGCGCAAGAGGCCTCGACGTGAAGGAGTCGACCTCGCTGGCAGAAGGCCATGGCCTCGCCGGCGCAATGCATTTCTTGGGCGACCAGAAGCTGGACCATGTCGCGCTGAGCACGCATGGAGACATCGTGTGGGAGCTGGTTGAAGACCTGGTCAACCGACATGTGGTCAAACCAGGAGATGGGGGCTACGAAAAGGCCGCGACCTGGGTAGTAGACGTGGAGAGCGGAGTACCGGTGCGCGCGCGATTCCTCCCCGCCCCTTGAACGTCAGTGTCGCCTTGATCAAAAAGCTGCGGGCGCACGAGGCGGAGCTGAGCGGCCGCAGCCGCCGCGAAGCGCAGAAGAACATCGGTTAGCTTTAGCAGCCGATGACGGTCACGCTGCGGGGTACGGGGCTGTCGGAAGGCCAGGTCGTGGCCGTGGCCCGGCACGGGGAGAAGGTCGCCCTCGCAGGGGCCGCCCGGACCAGGATGGAGCGCAGCCGCACGCGGGTCGAACGGGCGTCCGCGTCGCGGGAACCGGTGTACGGCGTGTCGACCGGCTTTGGCGCCCTGGCCCAGACGCGGGTGGCTCCCCTCCGGCAGCCTGAGCTGCAGCTGGCCCTGATCCGATCCCACGCCGCCGGCATGGGCCCGCCCGTCGAGGCCGAGGTGGTGAGGGCGACGATGCTGCTGAGGGCGCGCACGCTGGCCATGGGCCTGTCGGGAGTGAGGCCTGTGATCGCCGAGGCACTGATCGGAATGCTGAACGCCGACATCACCCCGATCGTCCCACGCCACGGCTCCGTAGGGTGCAGCGGCGACCTCGCCCCGCTGGCGCACATCGCGCTCGCGCTTGTCGGCGAAGGCGACGTCCTCGAGCCGGACGGCTCCCGGAAACCAGCGCAGCATGCGCTGAAGGCAGCCAGGCTGAAGCCGGTCAAGCTCGAGACCAAAGAAGGTCTGGCGTTGATCAACGGCACCGACGGCATGCTCGGCATGCTGATCCTGGCATGCGCCGAGGCGGAGCGGCTTTTCCGCACGGCCGATGTGACCGCCGCGATGTCGGCCGAGGCCCTTCTCGGCACGGACCGCACGTTCCAGGCTCGGCTGCATGAGATCCGGCCGCACCCCGGGCAGGTGGCGAGCGCGGCCAACCTCGCGCGGCTCATGCGAGGATCGCGCATCGTCGCCTCGCACCGCCATTCGCAGCATGCAGTCCAGGACTCGTACTCCGTACGGTGCAGCCCCCAGGTCGCCGGTGCGGCACGCGACACGTTGGAGTTCGCCCGCCGCGTCGCGTCCGTCGAGCTCTCGTCGGCGGTCGACAACCCTGTGGTGCTCGAGAACGGAGATGTGGAGTCGACGGGCAACTTTCACGGCGAGCCGCTGGCATTCGCCGCGGACTTCCTGGCCATCGCAGCTGCCGAGGTGGGCTCGATCGCGGAACGGCGAGTCGACCGCCTGCTCGACCCGCACCGCTCCGAAGGCCTGCCCGCCTTCCTCGCCGAAGAGCCCGGAGTGAACTCAGGGCTGATGGTCGCCCAGTACACCGCCGCTGCCCTGGTCGCGGAGAACCGGCGACTTGCCGCGCCCGCCAGCGTTGACTCGATTCCGACCTCGGGGATGCAGGAGGACCATGTTTCGATGGGCTGGGGCGCGGCCTTGAAGCTGCGGACCGTGCTCGCCAACCTCGCGCAGATCCTGGCCGTGGAGCTGGTGTCGGCCGCCAGGGCGCAGGACCTTCGCCGGCCGCTGGTACCGTCCCGGGCGACCGCGGCTGTGCGCGACGTTCTGCGCGAGCGCGTCGCGGGCGTCGGTCCGGACCGAGTCCTTGCTCCGGACCTCGCCGCGGCGGAGGAGCTTATCCGCAGCGGGGCCATCATCGACGCGGCCGAAGCCGTGGTTGGGTCTCTGCGGTGACCCGAGTGCCCCACCCCAAATCTTCCCGGCGCGCCGGAAGGGGGCACGACATTCACGCGCCGCGCGGGTCCGAGATCAGCTGCCTTGGGTGGTCGCAGGAAGCGGCGATGCGGATGCTCATGAACAACCTGGACCCGGAGGTCGCCGAGCGCCCGGAGGATCTTGTCGTGTACGGCGGCACCGGTCGAGCGGCGCGCTCGTGGGAGGCGTATGACGCGATCGTCCGCGAGCTGCGCCGGCTCAAGGGCGACCAGACGCTGCTCGTCCAGTCGGGCAAGCCGGTGGGTGTGTTCGACACGCACGAGTGGGCGCCGCGAGTGCTCATCTCCAACGCGATGCTCGTGCCTGAATGGGCCAACTGGGACGAGTTCAGGCGGCTCGAGGCCCTCGGCCTGACGATGTACGGGCAGATGACCGCGGGTTCCTGGATCTATATCGGCACGCAGGGCATCCTGCAGGGCACGTACGAGACTTTCGCGGCGATTGCGCGCAAACGGTTTCACGGCTCGCTCGCCGGCACGATCACCGTCACTGCGGGTCTCGGAGGGATGGGCGGCGCGCAGCCGCTCGCCGTCACGCTGAACGGCGGGGTGGCGATCTGTGTCGAGGTCGACGCCGAACGCATCGACAGGCGGCTCGAGCACCGCTACCTGGACGTCCGGGCGGACAATCTCGAGGACGCACTCCGCCTGGCGAGCGATGCCAAGAAAGCAAAACGCGCTCTGTCGATCGGCCTGCTCGGCAACGCGGCCGAGGTTCTTCCGGAACTGGTCGCGCGCGGCTTCGAAGCCGACATCGTCACCGACCAGACTCCCGCGCATGACCCGCAGAGCTATGTCCCGGTGGGGCTGTCAGCCGAGGATGCGCAGGAGCTCCGTCTCGACGACCCGCAGACGTACGTGAAGCGGGCGCGGGAGAGCATGGCCCGTCACGTCGACGCGATGGTCGCGTTCCTCGACCGCGGTGCGGAGGTGTTCGATTACGGCAACAGCCTCCGAGCCGAAGCCCGGCTGGGCGGAAGCACTCGGGCCTTCGACTTCCCGGGATTCGTGCCCGCCTACATCAGGCCGCTGTTCTGTGAAGGCAAAGGTCCCTTTCGCTGGGTCGCGCTTTCGGGCGACCCGGCCGACATCGCGGCCACCGATCGCGCGATCATGGACGAGTTCTCGGACGACCCCGCTCTCATCCGCTGGATCAAAGCCGCCGGCGAGCGGGTCAAGTTCCAGGGCCTGCCGGCACGAATCTGCTGGCTGGGTTATGGAGAGCGCGCGAGAGCCGGCCTTCGTTTCAACGAGCTCGTTCGGAGCGGAGAGGTGAAGGCCCCCATCGTGATCGGCCGCGACCACCTCGACTCGGGTTCGGTGGCCTCGCCCTATCGCGAGACGGAGTCGATGCTCGACGGCTCGGACGCCATCGCCGACTGGCCCATCCTCAACGCGCTGCTGAACACATCGAGCGGAGCCTCGTGGGTGAGCGTGCACCACGGCGGGGGCGTGGGGATCGGTCGCTCGATCCATGCGGGCATGGTGGTGGTCGCGGATGGGACCGACAGCGCAGCGCGAAGGCTCGAAAGGGTGCTCACCAACGATCCGGGGACCGGCGTCATACGCCACGCCGACGCGGGCTACGAGCGCGCGCTCGACGTCGCGAACTAGCGCCGCGTTCGCATCTCGATGCGCGAGTGAACGGCTCGGGGGTCTGGCATGCGGAGGAGGCCTGGCTCGGACATCGAGCGGAAAACGTAGTCATCCGAGTCGAAGGGGGCCAGATCAAATCCATCGAAGAGGGAGCGCCTGTTCCGGTCGGGGCGACTGTGCTCAAGGGCTGGACGATTCCTGGTCTCGCGAATGTGCACAGCCACGCCTTTCAGCGTTTGCTACGCGGACGGGCAGAGCGCGCCGATGGTGACTTCTGGCAGTGGCGGCAGCAGATGTACAAGGTGGCGTCTGGCTGGACGCGGCTTGACTACTTCGATCATTGCCGTTGGGTCTTTCGGGAGATGCTGAAGGCGGGGATCACGGCGGTCGGCGAGTTCCACTACCTGCACCAACTTGGCAACGAGCTGGGTCGAGCCGTCATCGAGGCGGCGAAAAAGGAAGGTGTCCGGGTCACGCTCATCGATGCTTGTTATCTCCATGGTGGAGTGGATGGCAGGACACCCGACGAGGTCCAGCAGACATTTTCGGACGGAGACGCAGTGAGCTGGGCGAGGCGGATGGATGAGCTGCATGACAGCGACGGGGTGCGGATCGCCGCGGCAATACACAGCGTTCGTGCGGTGGACTCAGCGTCGATGCGGGTGGTTGCATCGTATGCGCGAGAGCGGGGGATGCCGCTTCATCTTCATCTCGCCGAGCAACCCGCAGAAGTTGAGGCGTGCCAGAGAGTCGAACGCTGCAGTCCGACGCAGCTCCTGGAGCGTGAAGGCGTGCTTGGGCCTGATGTGACCGCCGTCCACGCCATCCATTGCGATGAGGCGGACATCGCCATCTTGGGCCGGCACCAGGCCACGATCTGCGCATGCACCACGAGTGAGCGCGATCTCGGCGATCGCGTTGGTCCACTCCGCGCTTTGGCCGACGCAGGTTGTCCGCTGAGTGTGGGCAGCGATTCCAATGCCGTGATCGACATCCTGGAAGAGGCACGCGGATTCGAGTTGGATCAACGTCGTGACACCGGGCGCCGCGTCCTGCATCAGCCTGAAGACCTGCTCCGAGCCGCAACCTCGAACGGAATGCGTGCGCTGGGCTGGGATGCCGGCGAGCTGAGGCCCGGCGGCCTGGCCGATTTCATCACTGTCGCTGGAGACTCCAACCTGGATATCGGTTACCTGGTTTTCGCTTTAGGGGCGCGGGACGTAACCAACGTCGTGGTCGGCGGCACGAGCGTGGTGCCGAAGTGAGGTGCCTGCGCAATATCGGCAGGCTATTCACCGGCACGTCGACTGGTGTCGTCGAGGATGCGGCGGTGATCTGCGATGGCGAGCACGTCGCCTGGTGCGGCAAGCACGGCGACGAGCCGCGGGAGCTCATCAAGTCGGTAACCGAGGAGGACGACTGTGGCGGCGGCCTTGTCACTGCCGGTCTGATCGACGCCCACACGCACCCGGTGTATGCCGGGGATCGCATGGCTGAGGTCGCCATGCGCACGGCCGGAGCCTCCTACGCCCAGGTGGCCAAGGCCGGTGGTGGCATTCGAGCCACCGTGAAGGCCACCCGGGCCGAGCCGATCACCGCGTTGGAGCAGGCGACCTCCCACCGGCTATGGAGGTGGCTCGAGGGAGGCGCGACCACCGTGGAAGCCAAGACGGGATACCACCTCGAGCGGGAGGGGGAGCTCGCCACGACCCGGTTGCTGGCGCGGCTCGGGGAGCGCAAAGACCTGCCCCGAATCGAGGTCACCTTTCTGGCTGCCCACGCACTTCCGCCCGACCGCTGGGCTCACCTCGGCACGTACGCCAAACAGGCTGCGGCCTGGAGCGAGGAAGCCCACCTCGCCGGCGCGCGGTTCTGCGACGTTTTCTGCGACCGCGGTTATTTCACGGTCGCGCAGTCGCGAGCCATCCTTAAGGCGGCACTCGAAGCCCGGTTAATTCCGCGCATACATGCGGACGAGCTGGTGCGCACCGGCGGCTCGCGTCTTGCCGCTGAGCTCCATGCCGTCTCGGCCGATCATCTGCTGCGCGCCAACCATGCCGACGCGGTTGCCCTCGCGCACGCAGGCGTGGTCGCGACGCTTGCGCCGGGCACCGCGCTCTCCATTGGCAAGCTCCCGCCGGTCCAAGAGCTGGCCGCCGCCGGTGCGGTCATCGCGCTCGGTACCGATCACAACCCCGGTACCAGCGGGATCACGAGCATGAGCCTGGTGGTCGCGATGGCGGTGGGCGTCTTCAAGATGTCAGCCGAACGGGCCTTGATCGCCGCCACGGTGGGAGGCGCGCACTCGATTTCTCGCTCAGATCGGGGTGTCGTCGCTCCGGGCAAGCTGGCGGACCTGGTGCTTTGGGAGGCTGAACACGAAGGCGCTTTCGCCTGGGCGTACGGGCTCAAACCACGGATCGTCTGGCGAGGCGGTTCGCAAGTATTTGCGTGATATTGAGTTGCTAAACACGTGCAATCCGGATATAAGTTGCACATACACGGCCGCCGCCGCACCAATTTGAATCAACAATTGCGGTCGAAAATGGAGGAAGTCTGCTAGTGGCAAAGTGGAACCCCTTGGCGTTGAAGCTTCTGATGTGGGTGATGGGAGTGCTGATCGTGATGGGCTCCGGGTTGGGGTTCATCGGAGGCACTTTCTTCCCGTTTGACAGCTGGGCTGGAGTGACCGGTTCGGTTGCGGGCGTAGCGTTCGGCGCCGGGCTCATGATCGCGGGTTTCGACCCGATCGCCAACGTGAGTTGGGTCCGCGCCCTGGTTGTCTACGCGATCCTCGAGATCGTCTGGCAGATCTTCGAGCAGATCAGCATCGGCCGCCTCGACATCGTTGCGATCATCATCGCGATCCTCGTGGCTGTGCTCGTTCTGGTCCTCTACCCGAACAAGCCGGCGCTCTGGATGCAGGGCGGGACCTCCGCAGGCGCCCGCGCGTAATTAGTCCGTCTCGATCTCTAATCAAGGGGCAGCATCCGCTGCCCCTTTTTTTGCCTAGCCGGTTCCCGGCTCGTCTCCGCTGACAATCCAGCGGCCTCCGCCGCCGGCGGCCACCAGGTCGTCTGCTGCGTGCGGTCCCCACGACCCGACCGGATACACCTCGGGATGCCCCTCTGACTCCCACGCACGGATCAACGGATCGACTATCTCCCACGACAGCTCGATCTCCTCAGGGCCCGGGAAAGCCGAGTGGCCGCCGGCGAGAACCTCGGACAGAACGTTCTCATAAGCGTCTGGCAGGGCAGCCCTTGTCAACCGCGCGTAGTCCAGCCGCATCCCCGCCGGGATCATCTCGAAGCGCGTGCCCGGACGCTTGGCGCCGATGCGCAGCGAGATGCCCTCGTCTGGTTGGATCCGGATCACGATCAGGGTGGGAATTCCTCGCTGCCGGCGCCCCCCGATTCGCAGCATGGGAGCGTCGTGCAGCTTGATCACGACCTCGGTCACGCGACGCTTGAGCGCTTTGCCGGTACGGACGAAGATCGGCACTCCATCCCATCGCCAGTTCTCGATGGCGATTCGCGCGGCCACGTAGGTCTCTCGCCTGGAATCGAGCGCCACGCCCTCCTCCTCCTGGTACCCGTCGTACTGGCCACGCACCGCGGTGGCG
>JBOHUP010000237.1:0-4108 GCA_050734615.1 Candidatus Dormibacteraceae bacterium
CTCTTGAGGAGCGCCGCATTGACGGCCTCGCAGGATTGCCGACGCTGGTCGTCGGGGTTGCGGCACTGATCGGCGGGACCGGGCTTTTCGGACGGGCGTTGTCCGAATTGATCCAGCACCGCAGGGGTGCTGATTTCGTGCCTTTCTACCTGGCGGCGCTTCTACTCATCGGTTTGGGAATTGCCGCGATTCGTGGACTCATGGCGGTTGCTCCCGGGGAGGCCCGCGTGGTTCAACTCTTCGGCAGCTACGCCGGGACGATTCGAGGAAGCGGCTTGCGCTGGGTGAATCCACTCTCTAAGCGCATCAAGGTCTCGACCAGAATCCGCAATCATGAAACCGCCTTGGCGAAGGTCAACGACGCTGAAGGCAACCCGATCGACATCGCCGCGGTGGTGGTCTGGCGAGTGGAGGATACCGCCCGGGCTCTGTATGAAGTGGACAACTTCGTCCAGTTCGTTGCCTTCCAAGCCGAGACCGCGGTTCGGCTGGTCGCCACCAGCTACCCGTATGACACGCACGGCGACGGGCCACCGTCCCTGCTCGACAACGCCGAAGAAATCACCGCCAAGCTGTCAGCCGAGATAGCCGTTCGAGTGCGGTCGGCCGGAGTCAAGGTCATAGAGTCGCGAATAACGCGGCTGGCGTATGCGCCGGAAATCGCCCAGGCGATGCTGAGGCGCCAGCAGGCCAGCGCCGTGGTCGCGGCACGGAAGCGGATTGTTGAGGGCGCGGTCGGCATGGTCCAGATGGCGCTCGAGCGGCTCGAGGACCAGGACATCGTGACCCTGGACGACGAGCGGAAGGCGACCATGGTCTCCAACCTGCTGGTCGTTCTATGCAGCGACCAGGCGACCCAGCCTGTCGTCAACGTGGGGTCGCTTTACCAATGAGATCGCCGATCAAGGATCTATCGGAGCGGCGAAGCGTTTTGATCAGGCTCGATCCGGCGGTCCACGACGCAGTCGCCAGGTGGGCTCAGGACGAGCTTCGCAGCAGCAATGCCCAGATCGAGTACCTCCTCCGCAACGCCCTGGTGAGCGCCGGCCGTCTCACGACCAGCCGCCCACGGCTGCGCCGAAAGGCCGGTTGACGCATCGGTGCGGCCGTCGGCAGTGGTGGGCGTGTGGCACGCCTGGGGCGGTACAAGCTCCTGCGGTTCTCTCCGCCTCGTCGCCCGCGGTGACCGGGCTGTCCTGAGCGGTGCCGGCGAGGTTCCAATTGGTCGTCGATCTCAGCTGCTTGACCCCACGCCATCTCACTCCGGGACCGTCCGGGTAATTGAAGTTGCTTCACCGTTCAACTCAGTAGTGGCGATGCGCGTGTGCCCGCCCAAACTTTGATTAGGAGTGATCAGATGATTCACACCCTGCTCGTGCTCGCCGTCATCTTGGCCGTACTTTGGTTCCTGTTTCACGCTTCGATCGCGATCATGAATCTGATCTGGATCGCCGTCGTGGTACTGGTCGTGCTCTGGTTGATCGGGCTCGTGCGCGGCCGATCGACAGCACCTTAAGCGCGAAGCTGCAGGCGGGCGGATTTCGCTGCGGCCGGCCGTCGGCCCACGGAATTCGCTCGCTAAGCCGGGAGCTCAACGTACGCAAAGGGCGACGCTGCCGATCGGGTTGAGTCTCGGTGCCGGATCGTTCGACCGCTCTACGGTTCGGCACCGATTTGATGCATCAGCCCCAGCTGGTCAGAAATCTCCCACTCATCGACGACCTGGCCATTCTCCAGGCGATAGATCGCAATCTGCCTTACCGATATGGTCCTCCCGCTGGGCGCGACGCCAAAGAGGTGCCCTCTGTGCGTTCCGGTGAAAGTGAACACGCCGACCACCTTGTCTCCGACCGCCAGCAGCTGATCAATGGAGATATGGAGGTCCGGGAATCCCTCCAGGTACGCGGCAATATAGGCCTTGATCGCCTCTCGTCCTGAAGGCGCTCCCTCTTCGGCCGTGCGAAGCGTGTAGGCCGGTGAGACGTATCGATCGACGGCGGTTACGTCTCGACGATTGAAAAGGTCTTGCTCCATGTTGCGGACCAATGCGAGGTTGTGTTCGATCAATTCCAAGTTTCCTCCAGCGAGTCAATGGCATCGCTCGGTCGATCATTGGACAGCGTACTACGTACAACGTATATAGTGCGAGAATTGTTCCGTGCCCAGCGAACGAACCAGCGCCGGCGACCCGGCCCGGATCCTGGCCCTGCTCTGGCGTGACTCCGCGGTCGTCCCGCGGCACGGCCCTCGCCAGGGCCTGAGCATCGACGCCGTCGTGGCGTCGGCGACTCAGGTGGCGGACACGGAGGGGCTGGAAGCGGTGACGATGCGCCGGTTGGCCAAGGCGCTCGGGGTGGCGCCCATGACCCTGTACACGTACGTGCCGAGCAAGGTCGAGTTGCTCGACCTCATGCTCGACGCGGCTTACACCAGCATGCCGAGGGGCGACACCTCCGGCCAGCCGTGGCGGAAGCGGTTGGCCGCGATCGCCGAGGCAAACAAGACGTTGTTCGAGAACCATCCCTGGGCCGCGACCATCTCGACCATCCGGCCGCCACTAGGTCCGGGAATGATGGCCAAATATGAGCACGAGCTGTCAGCGCTCGAAGGTCTGGGGCTCGACGATGTCCAGATGGACGCTTCGCTCACTTACCTGCTCAGCTTCGTGCAGGCCTGGGCGCGTGCAGCTGCTGATGCTCGCGCGGTTCAGCACGACACCGCAATGGACGATAACGAATGGTGGGCGAGTTTCGGCCCCGTGCTCGCCCGCGTGCTCGACGAGACGGCTTACCCTATCGCTGCACGCGTCGGATCAGCCGCGGGCGCTGCCCACGGCAGCGCGTACAGCCCCGGCCACGCATACACATTTGGCCTGGCGCGCGTGCTCGACGGCCTGTCCACACTCATCGACCCAGCCGCTGAAACAGAGGACGACGTTTAGCGCCCGCCAGTTGGAATGGCGAGCTACGTTGGGCGTCCCTTCATTGGTGCGTGAACTCGTCCGACGACCCTCAGTTCGATCTCGCCGAGGTGACGGAGTAACTCGATAGGTAGGTAATCGTTCTACCCACAGGCGATGTTTGAGGCCCGCAGCATGACGCGCCTCGTGGCTCTGATCAGCGTCGCGGCCGGCCTGCCCGGTTGCGGCGGACAGGTAGGCCAATGCTGCGTCGCCCTGCCGGCACATACTCACTCCTACCAGAACGAAAAGGCCTCACCGCTGCCTGCCGGCGTCGACGCCCTGACCGGATTGCAGCAGAGGGTGAAAACCACACCTCCAAGCCGGCCTTCGCGGCGAGCGTCGCCGCAATCTCCAATCGATCCGGGTCGCCGCCGGTGATTCGCACCGCCGTGCAGTGCAGGTCGTCATGGATGATGCGCATCTCGCGCCCGACGATGTGAGGATCGAAGCGTTGGTGCGAGATCGTTCCAGCGTTGATAAAGCCGGCGTCGTACGTGATGCCCTTGCCCCGCATGCGGCCTCTCTCCCTAACCCGTCTCGGTCGCGCCAACCCTCGGAGGGATGACCCTCTCCTGGCCGGGTGAAGCTACGACCACTCTGACGTCAGGCATCGGCGATCGTAGTCAGCGAGTTCTTCAGGGTCGACGCCGTATTCCTCCGTCGCCTGTCCGTCCTTTTATATGGAGCTGGCAGACCAATTGTCTGTTTGCCACCACGAGCAATCCAGAAGGGCCCCTGGGTGGCTCAGCAGACCTTCGACCCGCGAGCACTAGCCGCGATTAACTATCACAGACTGTCACCTCTTGATCGAGCAGTGATCTCAGGTAATCGGCCATCTTGTCGAGGCTGTCTTCCGGCCGTCCTGTTTGGTCATGTGGTCACGGCCGGGCTTGTCGCGGAAGGCCAGCTTCATGGTCAGCTTCGTCACTCCGTCCGTTTCATGCAGATCCACGGACTCGACGGCGTGCCGGCGACAGAGATGACGCTTTCCGACGGCGGGACACGCGGACCACATCTGCCCAGTCACCGGTCATTCCCAGAGATCCGCGGCAACCTCGTAACGTGGACGTCGTAGGCAAGCGGGAAGCAACGCGAACCTGACCGGACGGACTAACGCAGGAGGGCATCTGTGGGGGCTATTCGACG
>JBOHUP010000238.1:0-2537 GCA_050734615.1 Candidatus Dormibacteraceae bacterium
CGGCCTTGACAGGGCCGCGTGTTTGGCCAGGCTACACCACGGGACCGACAGCGGCTAAGTCTACCAACGGGCGGAACTCGGCCCTGATTCGACGGGCGCCCGTGCGCGCTGAGGTGCCCTTCCTCCGGCCCTCTCCCCCCCCGCGGGCAGAGGGATACGGGAACCCCGCACCTATAATTCCATCGGCGTGAGCGACAACGACCGGACTGCTGCAGGTTCTCCCGATGAGCTTCGGCGGCGCTTTCAGATCCTGGAGCGCGTCGCGATCTTCTTCACCCTGCCCGACAACGTCCTCCACGCCCTCGCTCGGCGCCTGGCGCCGGCCTCGGCGACCAGGGGCTCGGTGATCGTCCACCAGGGCGACCCGGGCGACACCATGTTCATCGTCGAGTCCGGCCGCTGCGAGGTGTTCGTCGAGGAATCGCCGGGCCACACGATCACGATCGCCCTTATGGGGCCGGACGACTTCTTCGGCGAGATGTCGCTCATCTCGGAAGAGACCCGCACCGCCAGCGTCCGCGCCCTGGAGGACTGCAAGCTCCTGACGCTCGACCGCAAGACGATGTACGAGACGGTGCCCCCGGACTCGGACGCCCTGATCGAGCTCACCAAGCTCGTGGAGCAGCGCAAGGACACCCTGCCCAACCTGATCGCCCGGGCGCGGATGGTCGCCCCGGAGCAGGCGGCATCCACCGTGGCCGTGTACTCGCCGAAGGGCGGCTCAGGGCGCACGACGCTCGCGGTCAACCTGGCTGCGGCGCTGGGCAAGCGGTTCCCGGGCGAGGTCCTGCTGGTCGACCTGGCGCTCCCCTACAACCACGCCGCGCTGATCTCCTACCTGACGCCGACCGGCTGCCTTGCCGCGGCCAGCCAGGTCCCGGCGGCCAACTTCGAGGAAGCGGTCCTCGGCGCCATCCTGCACCACCCCGGTGGCATGATGCTGCTGCCCGGAGTGCTGCGGGCCGAGCAGGCCGACCTCATCACCGTCGACCTCGTGAACCGGGCGATGGGCATCCTGGTCAACGCGTTTCGCTACATCATCTTCGACCTCGGTGTCGCCTTCACCGACATCGTGATCAGCGTGCTCGATCACTCGCAGCGCGTGCTCGTCTTGGTCACGCCCGAGCTCTCGTCGCTGAAGGACGTGGGCGAGCTGCTGAACATCTTCACCAACGTGCTGAACATCGTGCCGGGCCGGGTCATCCTGGCCCTCAACAACAAGGTCCCAAAGTCCGTCGTGAGCAAAGAGGACGTCGTCCGGACCCTGAAGCAGGAGCTTGCGGTCGAGATCGATTTCGACGGCACGAAGCCTGACGAGGCGGCGGTCAAGGGCGAGATCCTGGTCCTGACCGATCCGAAGAGCGCCATCTCGCGCGGGGCGGAGCAGCTGGCCCAGCTCATCGCCGGTTCGACGGCTACGGCGGATGCCAAGCCTGTCAAACGGGGATTCAAGCTCGGGCGGGGTTAGCTCACCGCGCCCTTACGCCGACCCTCTCACGCGTGACGGGAGAGGGAAGTCTGCGTGGTAGCATTCTGAACGTGATCGAACAAGCAGTCGTCTCACTCACCCCCGACGCCCAGTCTCGTCTCAAGGAGCTGCTCGCCAAGGAGGGCAACCCTCAGCTGGCGCTGCGCATCTTCGTCAGCGGCGGAGGCTGCTCCGGCATGCAGTACGGCATGGCCTTCGACGACAACCGCAGAGCGGACGATCTTGTCCTCGACCAGGATGGCGTGCAGATCGTCGTCGACGATTTCAGCGCTCCGTACATCCGCGGCTCGGAGATCGACTACGTCGACAGCCTGATGGGCGCCGGCTTCACGGTGCACAACCCCAACGCGACGCACTCGTGCTCCTGCGGCCACTCGTTCGACACAGGCGACGACGCCGGCAACGCCCAGGCCTGCGGCTGCGGACACTAGGGTCGCGGGCTTAAGCCGTATCCACTGACCCCTCCCTTGACGGGAGAGGGGACAATTGGCTCGAATGTTCCGTTCTCGCCGGCTTCGGGAGTTCGTTCTTCTCACCCTCGGCGTGATCACGCCGATCGGAATCCTGGCGGTCAACGCGTCGGCGTTCGTCATGGTCCATCTGACCCAGTTCCGGATCGGCATGGCCGCGTGCGCCCTCCTGAGCGGGCTCGTGCTCAACGGCCTGACCGCTTGGTGGCTGCTCAGGCTGGCCAGCCGGAACGCCCCTCCCCTGTTTCGCGAGTACCGCATGTGGGCGATCGGCGCGGGGGTGCTCATCGTCCTCTTCACGGCAGCCGGCGGCGGCTACCTGACCTACCTCGGGCTCGACAACCCCAAGCGCCTGCCCGACTCGCTGTCCGTGGTGGTCGCGAGCATCATGCTGGCACTGCCGTTCGCCGTTTCTCTGGCGGCCCGGCGCATGGCCGGAATGGGCGGCATCATCCCGGTCGACGAGCCGGCGTGGCGGGAAAAAAGGAAGAGCCCCCAGCCGAAGCGAGGGGCTCTGAAAACTCGTAGCTGACCCGGTTGCGGGTTGTCTGTAGGCCGGATTCACTCCGGCCGTCCCA
>JBOHUP010000239.1:0-2639 GCA_050734615.1 Candidatus Dormibacteraceae bacterium
GGGCGGAGCCGTGACGGTTTCGTTCACGCGGCCGAACGACCCCTGCAGATAGCCGGCGTTGGCGATCGGAAACCACTCCTGGATCTGCTTGAAGGTGTCACCCAGGTTGTCGAGCAGGCCGAAGACCAGGTTCTCGATCACCAGCACATACGCGAGGCCGAGCCCGATCGCCATCGCCGACTGGCGGGCCAGGGTCGCCAGCGCGAACCCGAGCACGGCCAGCACGTACAGGATCAGCCACGCCGCCGCGACACCCTTGAGCAGGTCGCCGGCGGACGGCCAGGCGATCGCGTGTGAATCAAGGATCGCGATGCCATAGGCCGCAACGGCGTCGAGCGCGAATATGCCGACCGCCATCAGGAGCGCGAACATGGCGATCGTGACCAACTGGCCGAACACGATCGACAGTCGGCTCGGGAGCTGCAGCAGTGAGGTCTTGACCGTCCCCCAGGCAAACTCGCTGCCCTGCACCAACACGCCCAGGATCAGGGCAAAGATGCCATCGAGCCCAGCCACGTTGGCGAGCGACTTCTGGATCAAGACGCTGGGGTAGAGACCCAACCGGGCCGTGCCAAGGGTGATGTGCACGCGTTGGGCGCCTGGCGGCGGGTGGCTGGCGACCAAGTAAACCAGGACGTATTCGAGCCCCACCGCGATGGCGAGCATGAGGCCGACGGTGACCCACGTGGCCGGCCGGCGCACGACCTTGAACAACTCCGCGCGGACGGCCGCGATGATCAAAGGCCGCCCTCTGCGCCAGTCAACTCGATGAACACGTCCTCGAGCGAGCGCTCCGCGGGACGCAGCTCGGTGAGCTCGACCCCACCCATAACAAGACTGCGTGCTATATCGGCCGTCTGGCTCATGTCGATTTTCAGGCTGAACGCGTCCTCATGCATCGTCACCTGGTTGGCGCCGATCGCCTGCTCGAGGATGCGGCGTGCCTGGTCGACCGGTTGGGCACGCACGATGAGCTGCGCGCCTCCGCGGATCTCATCGATCGTGCCTTCGGCGACCAGAGTGCCTCTGCGGATCACCCCGACGCGAGTGCAGATCTGCTCCACCTCGCCCAGCAGGTGACTCGAAAGGAGCACCGTGCGGTCGCCCTGACCGATGTCCCTGATCAGCTTGCGGAACTCAACCATGCCCTGTGGGTCGAGGCCGTTGGTTGGCTCGTCGAGAATGAGCAGGGCCGGGTCCTTAAGCAGGACGGCGGCTACTCCCAGGCGCTGCTTCATGCCGGTCGAGTACGTGGACACTCGCCGACCGGCAGCCTCCGCGAGGGCGACCTCGGAAAGCACCTCACCCACGCGCTTGTCGCGAATCCTGCAGTAGCGGGCGAGCAGCCTCAGGTTGTCGCGGCCAGACAGATACGGCCAGAAGTTCGGCGCTTCGATCATCGCGCCGACCCTGGCCAGCGATACTGCCGAGCCCGGACGCCCATCGGCTACGGTGGCGGTGCCAGATGTCGGTCGGATCAGCCCGGTCAGCATGCGCAGCGTCGTCGTCTTGCCCGCCCCGTTAGGCCCGAGCAACCCATACACCTCGCCCTTACGGATGGTCAGGTTCAGGTTCTGGACGGCGAGTACGCCTGCCCCGTACTGCTTGGTCAACCCTCGTGTTTCGACCAGGTTCGAGTTATGCAGCACACCCATCGCGCTCGCCATCATGCCGGAAATTCTCGGATTCTTTCAAAGCGCTGGGGCGTTTGCGGCCGGCACGACTTGCGCTCGAGCCAGCTTGCAATGAGCTTGAGCACACGATCGTCAACAGGTCTTTTTGATTCGGTATTCGAGATCGCTCGCGGACCAAGTCTCAGTGGTTGTCTACCGGAAAGGCATTACTGGCCCGCCATCACCTCGCGAGATACGCAAACGGCGGAAGCGAGCCACAGGCACAGCTGGCTTTATCGCCTGTTCGCTCTTCAGGTGCTCATTGGGTGTTGTTCGGTGCCCGCGGCAAGCCTCCGGCGACCCGCGGCCCTCCGCCGGCTCACGCTCATCGGAGGCTTCGGTCGCCCTGTTTGCGAGCGATCCGTCCGTAGAACAGCGCCGCCAGCGGCCCTTCGGAGACCCCGCCGCCCGATGCGCTCAGGTATTTCCAGTGACCGATCTCTATCCATTCCCCCATCAGTCGCCGCCACCACTTCCCAATCGGCCTTGCCGCGTCCGGCGGCCCTCCCCCGGAGGTGTTGCTCGACTCTGCCTGTGGCGGCGGCGCCGTGACTGGTCCAATCTGTGGCGGCGGCGCCGTGACCGGTCCAATCCAAGTCTTGCCGACAATGCTCCAGTCCGGGTCTCCCTGTGCATTGACGATGTACGAGATGCGAGACCAGTTCGCCAGCATCTGCCTGGCGCTTGGCGTTCCCGACTTTCGTGCTCGCTCCGACACCTCATAGCCCACTCCCTTCAGGAGATACGGAACCCTCAAGCGCCACCAGCTCTTGGTCACCAAGCCCGAGTGCTTCCAAGTCTGGTGCAAGCCTTCGATCTTGGTGTCGATATCGTCCCGACATCCCTCGATGCTGTCGAACAGGCTAAGCCACTGCTGGTCCAGCTCATTTGGGTTGGTCAGGTTCACGAACTTGTTGGCCGGGTCCGTCGCCCACTGCCGCGCCCAGCGCCCCAGCCAGATCTGAT
>JBOHUP010000240.1:0-5194 GCA_050734615.1 Candidatus Dormibacteraceae bacterium
GTCGAAGTCGACGTGGTCGAAGACGAACCACAAGCCGCCGCCACCAGGCTGCTGGCCAGAATCGCCGCCACGGACCAATGCCTCAGGACCACAAACCTCATGTCTAACCTCCTGAACGTCCGCAAGCGGGTGGCGTAGAAAACGCGCCCGCATCGTAGCACCGGCGGCCAAATCCCGACCAGGCGATCAAATGGACCCTAGGAGCGCTCCCAGCTCCGAGATGTTCGCGATGCGGCGCCATCCCGTCTCGGGCAGCGATTCCTCGGCGAGGGTGGCGGGCTGCCAGGTCAGGTGGAATGGGATGTGCACCGCGCGCGCGCCGAGCGCCACCACCGGGGCGACGTCGAAGCGCAGCGAGTTGCCGACCATCACGAACTCGTCGGGCTTGATGTCGCGGCGCTTGAACACAGCCCGGTACGACTCGACGTTCTTCTCGCTCAGGATCTCGACCCCGAGGAACGTCTCGCCCAGTCCCGATCGCGCGAGCTTGCCCTCTTGGTCGAACAGGTCGCCCATGGTGATCAGCAAAAGGTCGTATTCATCCGCCAGCCCACGCAAAGCGACCTCGACCCCCTCCAGGAGCTCGGTCGGCTCGTTGAGCATGCGCTTGCCCCAGCCGAGGATCACCTCGAGGTCGGCGGCCGGGATCCGTCCCTCGGTGAGCTGGATCGCCGTCTCGAGCATCGAGAGCGTGAACGACTTGACGCCGTATCCGTACACTCCGAGGTTTCTCATCTCGACCTCGAGCAGGTGCTTGTCCACGTCCGCGTTCGGGACGTGGCGGTGCATCAGGTCGCGCAGCTCCGCCTGGGTGACGTTGAATCGGGTCTCGTTGTGCCACAGCGTGTCATCGCCGTCGAACCCCACCACCCTGATTGGCATCTTCGTGCACCTCCCTACGGGATTATCTCGATTCACGGCAGGGTTTCATAAGCGATGAAGAAGCTCGACGGTATCCACCACATCAGCGCGATTACGGCCGACGCCACGGACAACCTGCTTTTTTACTCGGGTGTGATGGGCCTGCGCCTGGTCAAAAAGACGGTCAACCAGGACAACCCCGCCGTCTATCACCTCTTCTACGCGGACGAGGACGGCAGCCCGGGCGCCGACCTCACATTCTTCGAATACCCGGGCATCGTGGCGGGGCGCGCCGGGGCCGGGATGATTCACCGGATCGCGATACGCGTCGGCTCTGTTGACGCGCTGGAGTTCTGGGCCCGGCGGCTCGCCGCTGCCGGCATCGAGTCGACGATCGAAGACGACCACCTTGGGTTCGAAGACCCCGAAGGGTTGGGCCTGGAGCTTATCGCCGGGTCTCCGGTGGACCGGCCGCTGGTGGCGCGGCACCCGGAGATCCCTGACAGGTTTGCGCTGCAGGGCTTCGCCGGCGTGCGCGCCTACACGCGACGCCCGGAGGCGAGCCGCGCTTTCCTGACCGGCGCCCTGGGCTTTGCGGCGGCGCAATCGGAAGCGAGTGCCTACGAATCAAGAGGCGAGACGCGAGGTTCCTTCTACGTCTACGACGAGGCGCCTGACGCTCGTGGCCTTGGCGGCGCCGGCACAGTGCACCACGTCGCGTGGGCGTCCACGATGGAGGATCACGAGAAGTGGCGGGAGCCGGTCATTGAAGGCGGAGGGGCGCCGACTCCGGTGATCGACCGGTTCTACTTCCGCTCCATCTACTTCCGCGAGCCGAGCGGCGTCCTGTTCGAGATCGCAAGCCAGGGTCCCGGCTTCACTGCCGACGAACCCAGGCAGCACCTCGGCGAGCGGCTCTCCTTGCCGCCTGCCTTCGAGCACCTGCGGGCGCAGATCGAGGCCAACCTTGTGCCGCTCCCGAACTTGCGGCAACGCACACCGGCGCTCAAGACCTCCGGGTAGATCCCCGCCGCACGGCCCGCCTGCGCCCATACGACGCGGCCCACCCGACGCATGCGAGCGCCGCCCCGCATCCCAACCGCCCCGGATAGGGCACTTGCGACAGATGCGCGTTCCCTCCGTGGGTGCGCCATTTCGGGCGCCCAGGAAAAAAGGGAGGTCGTCCAGAATGCCAAGTCGAAGTCCCGGCCCTTCGGTCAAGCGGCCCAAGACGTACGAGGCGTTGAAGAAGAAGGGCATGAGCAAGGCGCGAGCGGCGCGCATCAGCAACGCCCAGGCGAAGAAGAGCAGGTAAGCCGACTTCGCGGCGCATCATGTAGCCCGTGAGCGCCCCGAAGGTCCGCCTCGAATCGGTCCGGCGGTCTTCAGGCGGGCGCATCCACCTGACACCACGTGTCCCCAAGTCGGGGCCGGTGACCACCCTGTGCGGCCAGACGCTGGCCGCGGGCGCCTATGCCGAGGCTGAGACTGAGGCCGACTGCACCAACTGCATCCGCCGGTCTCACGATCAGGGCCGGATCTCAGGCGCCTTCTTCGCGCAGGAGGCGGGATCGGAGCTGCTCCGCCTGTCGCTGGAGCAGGCTCGAGAGCGCAAGCCGGCCGCCACGCAGACGGACGCGCCTGCGCCGCCCGAGCCGAAGATCGTCTGGCCCGCGGCCAAGCCGCCACGTGAGGTCATTCCCGACCAGCTCGGAGAGCTTGTAACTCGAGGTTTCAAGCCTTCGGGCGAGGGCGTCTGGCGAAGCCCTGGCGGCGTGATCGTGAAGATACGCAAGCACGGCAAGGAATGGCGCTTCGAGGAGCTCGTGTTCGAAGGTTCGGTGGTCGCCACACGTGACGGTCACGCGCTGCGGATCAAAGCCGGCGACGTCGAGGTGAACCAGTCGGCTGACGGGTTCGAAGTCCAGCTCAAAAAGCGCTGACCGGCGAGGAATAGCGGCGGCCCAAGCGAGCTTCTCCACTGCATGGACCAGACGCTTCCGCGCTCGATTTACGAGATCACGCTCCCTCGGCTCTCCGGCGAAGACGCCAGCCTGGCCGAGTATCGCGACAAGGTGGTGCTGGCCGTCAACGTCGCATCGAAGTGCGGATTCACACCGCAGTACGCCGGCCTGCAGAAGCTGCAGGACAGATACTCGGGCCGGGGCTTCACGGTGCTCGGCTTCCCTTGCAATCAGTTCTTTCACCAGGAACCCGGCACCGCCGACCAGATCCAGCAGTTCTGCAGCGGCCAGTACGGCGTCACCTTCCCGCTCTACTCGAAGCTCGACGTCAAAGGCGCTCACCAGCACCCGCTGTATGCGCTTTTGACGCAAATTCCCGACGACCAAGGGAAGGCCGGGAACGTGGGATGGAACTTCGAGAAATTTCTGATCGGCCGCGACGGCGTGCCGGTCCGCCGCTTCCGGTCCAAGGTTGAACCGGAAGCCTCGCAGCTGATCAGCCGGCTCGAGTCGCTGCTGTAGCTTCCCCAGCAATGTGCCGGCGCAGGTCGACCAGAGACGGATGATGGCCCGCGCCGTCCGGCGTGAGGGCTGAAGGTATGGTCGCGCGCATGGCGCCGATCCTGTTCCGCCGAGCGGCGCTTTGGTGCGATCGAAGGTGGCGGCGGCTGAGAGCTAGACCGCGACGAACATTTCCGCCAGCAGCGCCTCGCCGTCCCCTTCGGCCGTCAGCTTGACGACGGAACCCGCGCCGACCTCGTAATCGATCCAGGCACAGCACTCGCGTTCCAGGTCGATCAGCTCGAGCAGGGCATCCGCGACGCCTGGCTGCGGGCGCAGCTCGATGCCGCCCTGGATGCGCACGCGCTCGACCTGACCGCCGGCCAGGATCCTCTGCCAGGCCGGTCCCCTGTCCTTGCGCTCGGAGTCGGTGAGCGTGCAAACGATCGGCCTCGCCTCGTTCATGGAGATCGAAAAGCAGGCGGCGGCAGGATTATTCCGGCCCACGCTCGGAAACGGCGGACCGCACGCCCGCACGCAATGGCCGGCTGAGCTTCATGAGCTGACGCAGCGACGCCCGACCCGGCGCTCTCGGCTTCGACGGCGCGCGCTTAAGGTTGCAGTCGTTGAACGTCGTCGACTCCTTCTCGTGGCCGTTCCGCGGCCGCTGGCGCTCGAAGTGGGCCGTCGGACTGGTCGCGGTGCTCTTCCTGCCCGTCCTGTTCGTGATCGTCCTGGGGTATGCGATTGCCGCGACCAGGCAGGCGGAGGTCGATCCATCCGAGGGTCCCCCAACCTGGCGCCTCTCCCGTCGACTCGTCACCGATGGGATCTGGGCCACGCTCGCCGTCCTGCTCGCCTCTGTGCCGTTCATCGCGGTGTTCAACCTCCTGGCCGGCGCGCTCTTCGACGCGCGCGTCTGGCCATCCCATGACGCGGGCCTCGCGCACTTCTACGCCCGGGTTCTCGCGCTGCTGATCCTGGCCCTGCCATGGGGAATCGTTTTGCTGGTCGTGATGCCCCACGCGACGGCGACTTTTGCGGCCGGCGGCAGGCCGCGTGACATGTTCGACGTCGTGGCTGCCGCGCGCGGCGTGCGTCGGGACTTCGCGACCTGGAACCTTGCCGCTGCGGCCATCGTCACGGGCTGGGCGTTGGGGATCGCATGCGTCGGCCTGCTCTGCGTCGGCCTCGTGCCAGGCATCTTCTACGCCATCCTTGTCAGCGCACATGCCAGCGCCTCGCTCCAGCGCAAAGGTGAGACTCCACCCGCTAGGTGATGCGGCGCTGCTGGCCGACCTCGGCGCGCGCCTCGACACGGCCGTCAACACCCGAGCGATCGCCCTGGCCGCCGCCCTGAAGAGGCGGCGTGACGTCCGCCACGCGCTGGCCGGTTGCGCCAGCGTCACCGTGCATTTCGACCCGGACCAGACGACTCATGCGGCTCTGGGTGCCGCGATCAAGCGGCTCGCCGGCAAGCGCCCGCCGATGGAGGAACCGGGGCGGCTGCATCGAATTCCCGTGATCTACGACGGCCCCGACCTGGAGGAGGTGACGGCGGCCCTCGGCCTTTCCTCGCAGCAGGTCATCGAGGTCCATACACGACCGATCTATCGCGTGTTCCTGGTCGGGTTCGTGCCGGGTTGGGCGTACCTGGGTCCGCTGCCTGAGCAGCTCGAGCTGCCGCGCCGAAGCGTGCCGCGAACTCAAGTCCCCGCGGGCTCGGTGGCGTTCGCCGGGCGCATGACCGGCATCTACCCGCTGCCGACGCCAGGTGGATGGCATTTGATCGGCCGCACGTCGGTCAAGCTCTTCCTGCCCGACTCCGACCCGCCTTGCCTCTTCCGAGCCGGCGATCGCGTCAAGTT
>JBOHUP010000241.1:0-10459 GCA_050734615.1 Candidatus Dormibacteraceae bacterium
GGTCGGGGTCGGTGCACGAACATTTCCCTAGTTGGGCGGCCATTTTTGGCGCTTCCACAACCAAGCTCCGTCCGGGGAGAGCATTCGGGAGGCTAGAAATAACGCTCTTTGTTAACCGTCGAATCCCAACGAGCGCGGGTCTAACGCCGTCCCTTAATCCGACTCGGCGGCGGCCTCGCCGCGATATCATCGCGGCCTAGACGGTCATATGTCCGAGATCGACCACGCCACCCAACGACAGACTGCGAGGGCAGAGCTCGGTTTAGCCATCGGGCGGCGCGCGGAGGAGATCTACGAACGCACCATCGCGCTCCTCTATCGGAACACGCAGGCCCCTACGCCACCGAGCACTGGATATCTGGACTATCGCTGGGGCCGCAGCGTCGTCGGGACGCTGCTCATCGCGCGCTGGCTCGTCAGTGGCATCGCGGCAGACCCGGACGAGATCGACTGGATCAGTCGGAGTGGCGGCGCGGCGGCTCTGGAGGGCGTGCCACTGGTGGACACGACGCGCGGCCATCATCACTGGCGCTCGACGTTGATCGATGTTGCGCGCGACGAGGCGAAACGCCTGGGCACGCCGGCCGAGGTCCTCGATGAGGTCGTGCAGGTGATCCACACCAACTCGGACGCCAGCCTGGTCAGGATTGGCAACGCCTATGACTCCCAGCTGAGGGAGACCAACGCCCAGCTGGTGCGAGCCAATCAGTTCAAATCAGCGTTTCTCGCCAAGATGAGCCACCAGCTGCGAACGCCGTTGACGGCGATCATCGGCTTCTGCGAGGTGCTGCTGGAGGGCATGGACGGTGAGCTGAAGCCCGATCAGGCCGAGGACGTGGGCCAAATCCACACGAGCGGAATCGTGCTTCTCGAGCTTGTCAACGACATTCTCGACCTCTCCAAGATCGAGGCCGGCAAGATTGAGATCGCGATCCAGGAAATCGATCTCGAACCGGTCGCCGAGCAAGTGATCACAACGCTCTATCAGCTCGCCGAGGCCAAGGCGCTGCGAGTCGAGTGCCAGCTTTCGCCGGATGCACGCATCGTCATGGCGGATCCGAGCCGAGTGCGCGAGATCCTGACCAATCTCGTTTCGAACGCGATCAAGTTCACGCCAACCGGTTCCGTAACCATCCGTACCGCAGCCGCGGGCCAGATGGCTGAAATCTCGGTGATCGACACCGGGATCGGCATCGAACACGAGGCGCAGGAGCGGATTTTCGAAGAGTTTCGCCAGGCCAGCGAGAGCATTTCCCGGACCTACGGCGGAACCGGACTCGGACTCTCGATAGCGCGCAAGCTGACGGAGCTGCAGGGCGGACACATGGGCGTCGAATCCGAAATCGGCAAGGGCTCGCGGTTTTGGTTCACCTTGCCCATCCGTACGCAGGCCGCAACGCGACCAGCAGCCTGACCGACGGCAGGGGCTTCGACCAGGGTAACCGCGCGGGTCGAGGAGACGGTCGCTAATCGGGACAGCGGGGCCTCTTCGCTTGTTTTAGACCAGTTGCTTAGGTTCCGGGCGCGGCCACCTCGAGCGCCTGCGCCGGCTCTGGATTTGAGTTCAGAATTGTTCCTCACGGTCGCGAACTCCAAGCGGCGCCTTACAAGAAGCCAGCCTTTGGGCGATTGGATCCGAGTTGATACAGGTGTACGGGGCGACAGGTGCCCGTCCGGAGCGATCTTGGGGCCGTGTACTACACGAAAAACTCAATGAACCTCGGGCACCAAACGGCTTACGTCCTATCAATGAGCTCATCCAGCCTTGCGGAAGAGTTCATAGCGCTCTTCTAGGAAGGTGGGGTCCGGCCGCTGCTCCGCTCGACTCGGCGGTACGAGTCGGCGTCCACTCATCCCTTGCAAGCCGTGCTGCAGCATCGGCCCGTCGTGCTCCTTGAGCACATCCTGCCGAACTTCGACCACATAATCGGGCCTGATCCCGATGACTGTGGGTCAAATGCGGCATGGTGTAGCTTGCAGAGCGAGACTCCGTTCGGCAGAATCGGTTTGCCCTTGGGATGACCATCGGGCAGGATGTGCGCGGCGTCAAGGAGTTCAGCATGCCCGTGGAGGCTGCACACCGAGCAATTGACCCTGTAGGCGCGGATGACCCGGACCCGGAACTCCTCCTGGTGCAACCGCTGCTGGACCAACCGCGTCACGTATCTGCGTCTACCCGCGTCGTCCATAATTGCGGTCGTGTCAACCGACAGCTCTACGCCCTGGTCCGCCTGAACATGGAACGCCAGATCGGTCGGGTCGTCACCCACTACATAGACGGGAAAGATCGGGAAATACCAGCCGACGTCTAGCCCCGAGAAGTAGACGAGCGGCGCTTGCTGCCGCATTGCCAGGCGGAGGCCGACATTGTCCCGGTGATTGGGATCGCTTCCGCGATAGCGATAGATGATGTCACCGCCCCCGTGCTGTTCGTCATCGTAGGGCGGATCCTTGCCCGACACCAAGGGCGCAGTCGTGATGCTGAGTGGCATGTCGGGAAGAATCGCCGGCTTGAAGATTCCCTGCGGCCCGACGAGCGGCACCACACGTCCGGCGAAGTTGAAGCCCTTGGTCAAGACCGGCCAGGGCAGCTGTTCGCCATGGAGTTGTCGCTGCTCAATCAGGAAGGCGAAGGCCGCAGTTCGCACAGCGACATCGAGCGACTCAGCCTTCACCGACGGAACTCACAATAGGCGCGGAGAAGTTCATTCCTCGATCAGCCGAAGTTGTCGAGCTGATTTCCGCGTGCGAGCGTCGCGCCGCTTGGCGCGAAGCTTGAACGCCAGCAAGACGACCTCGTTGACTCGCCGTTCGAACTCTGCGACGCTCGCGCCCTCGAGCGACTTGAAGACCTCGCGTGCCGCGGTCTCGAGCTGGTACCAGATGTCGCCTCCGCGCTTGAGGAACAGTGGGTGTCTGGAGTTGATGACGATCGTGGTGATGTCATTCTTGATCAGGGTCTGGCTGCGAATCGTCGCATCGAGGGGGCGGACGACGACCTGACCGAACCCATGCCGGCGAGCCTCGTTCTCAGCTGCAGGCCTAGCTGGTGCTCGGGGACCCTCATCCTGCCGTGCACCGTGCGTGGCCACTGATTCCCGCGGCTCAGCAGCCGCGCGCGATGTGGACATACCTGGAAACACCCCTTCGCGTTCGGCGAGCTTGAGGACCTGCCCGAGCAGGCGCCGCACTTGTTCAGCGGTCTTCACGGCAGATGCCGGAGGCGGAGCCAACTCATCTTCAGCCAGAAGCTTGGTGATCGGTGCAAGCACTGCATTCATCCGCTTTTCGATCGCGATCCACTCTGGTCCATCTCTCACGAAATCGCTCTTGTTCATGGTCAATGGAACTGGCGCCAGATCAACCTCTCCGATCAGGCGTGCCATGCCCGATACCTGGACGGCGTTGGGATGACCGAAATATTCGCCGCTGACGATCAGCCGGCCGAGCTTGTAGCAGCGAAGACCCGGCACATAGTCGACACCACGGGCTTCTGGTTCGGCCGTACCGAACCAACCGCTGATTGTTGTACCAGCGGCACGAACCGCGAACCGATGCTCCTCTTGGAAGTAGATTGCGGGCGCCTCCGCACGTACTCCGTTAATCGAGATCTTCAGCTCGCCGCGCACTAGAAGAGGTCGATAGGTATCTGCGAGTCGCGCTTTCAGCCGACGTGTGTCCAGGCGCTTGTCGACGCCGTCGACCCGGATCCGCACATAGCCCTGATCAGTTGCCACGCGCTTCGGCACGACCGTGAGCTCATAGGTCTTTAGCTTGGTTCGGTCGCGGTAGTTCGGATCAACAAAGCGCCAGGCCATCTCATCGCCCGGCCGGCTCGCTTCAACACTGAACGCCGCGCCCAGGTGGCCTATAGCGGCCTTGCCGCCCTGACCGTACTGCCCCAACTGGCTGCGGTTCCTCTTGGCTGATCCGCCCCAGCGCAGGTAATTGCGCTCCAGCTCACCGGGCCCCATCCCCTCTCCCCCTCTGGTCTCAATCGCAAAGGACGAGGTTTGGACGTGGAGGAGAACTTCGAGGGGCGCGCCTTTTAGCCGAGAATCGATGGCATTGTCGACCAATTCCATAACCGCATCGGCCGAGGACCGATAGTTCGCAAAAAGCGAGGCTGTGATCGCCGGGTCGATCCTTTCACGAACCGTGACGCGCCTAGATGACATCGCAGTTGGAATCTATACCTGATTTGACACCGTACTGCAGTTAACTCGGTCGTCCTGGATGCGTTGACCTGACATCGACTCGACCAGCTCTCTGGATCTGAAGCGCTAGGAAGCAATGCACGCTCCTCCCCGAAAGATCGCCCTCAGCCTTAAGTCAGATCGGTTTGGAGCGCTCCCTGAGCCAGGAAGCGATTTCTTGCACCGTGATCTTCCTGGTGGCTATGGAAAGAGCAAGTTCGCGTAGCTCCCCCCTCTTCGCTTCTATCGTATGACCCTCGCCCTCAAGCCATGCCGCCATCGCGTACATCGCAGTTCGCTTGTTGCCATCAACGAATCCGTGATTGAGCACAATGCTCTCGGCGAGCGCGGCCGCTCGCTTGAAAGCATTCTCGTAGAGATTGTTGCCGCCGAAGGTGGCTAAAGGGCGGCCGATCACAGACTCGAGAATGCCGCGGTCCCGAATCCCAGACGAGCCACCAAATTCCTCCACTGCGACGGCGTGCAACCACACCAGCGCCTCGAGAGTGAGAATCGGCTCTGCGGGCCCCTTGTTAAAGGTCGGCAAGCTCGGCTAAGTCTTCTCGATAGCGCTCGGTAAAGCGAGCCGCGAATTCAAGGAGAGACTTATCCGGGACGCCGGCTGGATCCAGGTCGACGTGGCCTGGCCGCGAGTCGATCGAGACCTCCATGCCCTCTTGGAAGCCAGATTCGGAGATCGTTTCAGGTGGCAGGGGAATCATCAATGAGTTCCCGACCTTACGAATCTTTCGAACGATGACCATGGGATGATTATACAATGTAACTCCGTTCGCCTTGGGTCCGAATTTTGCGCTTGGCCTGCATTGCGGTGGTTAGACTCGCGGCCTCTTGGACCTCGACTCAGCTGAAGGCTCGACGCGCGTGCCGGCAGTCCGCTGCCTCCGCCTGCGGTACCCGGGATTTGCGTCCTGTGCGGCCGATCACTCGAAAACGGAAACGATGCGCTCTACCAGCCGGCCACGAACACCGTCCGCTGTATCGAGTGCCAGCCAGAAGCCAGTCCTGGCGAAATCGCCACTGGTTTATCTCGGCAGGTGCATCCGCGCATCGCGAATATGAGCGCCGAAGCTCTGGCCGAGAGGCCCGGGTGAGGGCGCGGCTTGGCAATCTCATAGGTGGCGTCGCGCCACCATGGCGCTCTTCTGGGACGCATCGGGGCTCAGGATGGACGGCGGCGATCGTCGCGACTGCGATCGTCGAGCGGCACCTGCTGGAGACCATTGTCCCAAGTGGACCTGATGGTCGCGGTTTAACGGGCGCCTTATTCTCCACACTTCCGGAGACCTTCAGTCGACCACTCAGGGAGGACCGATGAGGACCTTGCACCTTGGCCTGCGCGTCGCCCATCTCGACCGCTCACTCGCGTTCTACACCGCGCTCGGCTACGAGACCGTCGGCGAGGTCCCGGAGACCGACCTAGGGCACTTGACCATGATGAAGCTCCCGGCGGACGAGTTCGTCGCCATCGAGCTGGTCCACCAGCCGGAGGGACCAACGGTTGGAGGCAACCGCCTGAGCCACATCGTTATCGGTGTCGAGTCCATGAACGTCACACTGTCCAAACTCGCCGCCTACGGCATCAAGGCCGAGCTCCCCACCTCACACGACGGGTCCGAGGACTTCCGGACGGCATGGATCGCCGATCCGGACGGCAACCGGATCGAGCTCGTCCAGTGGCCTGCGGGCCACGCCAACGGCATGACTGCCGCCGACTTCGCGACCTGACCCAAGTATTGGGACCGGTCTGCCGCGGCGAGGGGCGGTGCGCGCGGGGCCCAGGATTTGAACCGGGGCCTCACGGTCCCGAAATCTAGGGGGTCTCGTCCATCGAGCCTGTTTTCGGGGTTTTCATCTCGATTGGGAGCATCTCTCATACCCATTGGGTCGGTTTGGAGCTACTACGGGACCGCGATCTCTACTCACCAGATACGTGAGGTTCTGGCGAGCGGGAAGGCTGAGTCTTTCGCGGCACCTGCGGGAACTGAGTGCCGAATCGCGCCAGGAATTCAGCTCGCCACGACCTCAAGAAGCTCTCCCCAAAGACTCGAGAACCGCCGCGAGAGATGCTCCGCAGATACACGTCTGCGAAAACGAATGTTTCGGGCTGGTATTGGAATGGCTCGCTCGTGACCCCCGTCCGCAGATAGGCTTGATTGATCAGTTCGTGAGCCAGCGCTAAGGCTCCGACGCTGTCGTCTTCGATCACGGTCTGTGATCGCCCCGGAAGGAACAGAGACGAGCCAATGCTGAGGCTGGAACTTGCAGCGAACGTGTAATCGCCAGATTTCAAGCGATGTACGTGATAGGTGAACTCCCCGACCGTCGGCTCTTGCTCTAGGCCAGCCCAGCCGCGCAGCAACTGTTGGAGCCAGCGATCAAACGCGGCCCCAAACTCGGGTCCGGGTGGCCTAGGCACGACAGATAGCAATCCAAGATCGGCCAAGCTGGGTTCGATTGCGCGAAGGACGCTTACTGCCTCGACTGATCTGAGCATTGGAGAAGACGCTGGATCCCAATCACCAACTTCGATCAACGTTGGCAGAACATCAAACCGAGACTTGAAATCGGGTTGGATCGCCGGGATCGGGCCGACAAGCTTCAGCAGCTCCTCGTTCCTCCGTAGGAAATACAGATGCTGGTTGCCCGATACCTCGACCCCGACCGTTGCCGTCGACGCTAATTGCTCCAGTACCTCGGATACCTGCACTTTCGAGTAGCCGGCTTGCCGGGCCAGCTCAGACGCTGGCCAGCGACGCGTAGGGTGAATCGTTAGCAGCCGAAGGACGTCTGCGCGTGCACTTGTGCCAAAGAGAGCGCGGAGGCGCAGCTGTAGAAGGGCTGGCCGGTTGAGATCCGGTGGCGAGCTCTTCCCGCTGAGCCGGGCTGCCTCTCCAGTACCCTCACTGGGGAACCCAGCACGCGGAGCGTGCTGATTCACAATCGTCGCGAACTGGTTGTAGGCAGCCACGACCTGCGGTCGACCTTGCTTGCGCAGATGACGCAGCCGTGCTGTAGAGACGCTCTTGTGATTGAGCACACACCAATCGGCCGCCTCCAGGAACAATCGCCGGTCGACTTGTCCAAGCCAGGCCGACCACAGGATGAGCGGCTCGATGTCAACTGCCTCGTGCTGGTGGTGTCGGATCCAGGTACTGACACCCAGTTCCCCCCACAGGCTCCAGCTCATTTCAAGGGCCAGATCGGCGAATTTAGAGCTGTTGTTCGGCATCTGGAACTCCCAAAATCGCGAGCAGAAGAATGAGCTGCGATCGGAACCCTTCGGACGGATCGTGGGTGGTTGCCCATCTTGCTGCGGCGATCAGTTCCTCCGGCGCGGGGCGGAGGGCGCGAAGGTCGTCGATGTGCTTTCCTTGCAGTTCGCCTCGGTCAACCGCCGCGTGGAGCTTGAAGCAGATCTGATCGAAGCGACCGGCCACTCGCAAGGTCAACCCGCCGTAGTTCTGGACCTCGACCCGGTCTCTAAAACCTTCCGGCAGGCCGTTGTCGATGACGCTGGCGGCCGCTGAGTTGAGCCAATTAGGGTCAATGCCCATGGCCTCAGCGACAAGGGAGACTTCCTCAGTCAGAGGTGCCGGGAGAGGGTCAGCTTTGTGCCACTCACCAGCCTCCACGACGGCGATAATGTCCAGGTCCTGGGTAGGCCGGATGCCAAGCCGCCGAAGGAGGAGGCTGCCGCCGCCGATCGCTACGAGGTCGTACTCCATGCCTCTGGCAAGGAGTCTGGCTCCAAGGATCTGTAGGGCCTCTTCGAGGCGGGAGTATCCCAGCATATCGCAAAGTCTAACATTCCGAATCGACAGGTCACACCTTACGATCCACCAGGTCTAACCTGGCGAATTACCCAGGTAGGGCGCCATAAGCGTTGCCAACATCGGCTCCTACGTCTTGCGTCAGCCCGCGAAGTTCGTTAGGTGGCGCCTGCCGGCCCCGCCTGCCGGCCCCGCCTGCCGAGCTCGAAACTCGCCGTCGGACCAGTCGTGACCGACGCCACTGTGGAGCCGCAAACGCCTTCAAAGATTGACCGGGACTCGAGGCGGCCCTAAGACCTACCTCCCGAGGTAACCTGGCGTGGACACTATGTGTCCAGAGTCAAGACGCGGGCGCGAAGCCGGATGTCTGAGCCTTTCACCCAACCAGTTTCTTTTCTTCCTTGAACATTAGTCAGACGCGGTGGCTGCCCGCCAAGCCGACAACTCGATAGGGCGAAGGCTACGTCAGACGACTCGCAGCTTGATCTGCTACCACTGAAGGAACTACTACACGACTACTACAAGTGATAGTCAGATTGTCATATGAGCGCTATAATGCGGCTAAGGTTTCGCCGAGCATGAACGCCAGGTAGATAACGCCGCGGGGGAGTTAGATAGATGCGAATCGGAGGCGGGTGCCGACGCTGCTCTGCACGAATGCTTCGGGCATCAGCCGGGCCAGCGCGTGGGTCGCCTTCCAACCCGTACAGTGGCCGGGCACGATCCAGTCCGGGCCCAACTTGACGAACTCCTCCATGGTGCGGGGGATGACCGGCTCCATCAGTGCCCCGCTGAGATGGCATCCGCCGATGAAGGCGTGAACATGGTCCACGCCGCTGATCTGCCGAGCGTTGAGGAGCACGTTGACCACGCCGGCGTGGCTGCAAGAGGAAAGTACGACCAGGCCCCGATCGCGGACGTTAACGATCACACCCTGGTCGTCGGCCACTAGGTAGTCAGGCTCCCAGCCGTTCGAGCTGCGGCGGTATTGAATCGGGAACCCGGGCTCGAAGTCGGTCACCCGCTCAACCTGGCCCGTGATCAGGACGTGGTCGTCGAGTAGCAGCGTCGGGCCCCGTTCCTCGATCAGCTTGACGCCCTCTCGGTCGAGGTCCATCCGGCTGGGTGGAGGAGCGGCCACCTCAGTCCCGTCAGGAAAAATGAGCTTGCGGTCGAGCCAGGCGTCCGGGTGCAGGACCAGTGGCAGGCCGCGGCGCCCCACGCGGGAGACCATCCCCACGAGTCCTCCATGGTGGTCGGCGTGGCCGTGCGAGAGCACGATCGCGCGCAGGTGGTTCACCGGCTGCTCGAGCACGTCCAGGTTGTGGATGGCGGTGTTCTTCGTGAACCCAGCGTCGTAGAGGATCGTCTCTCGGTTTCCCGCCACCCCCACGGTTACCAGGACCGAGTAGCCATGCTCAGCCAGCAATTGGTCATGGTCGCCGTCCAAGGTCAAACGGGGACGGGTAGCCACCGCGGTGGGAGCTAGCAGCGCGTCACTGACGTTATCCACCAGGATTGTCACTTCAACACTGTCAACTGGCGCCAACTTCCAGATCACGTCAGCAGCGCGATTGTCGGTGGTGGCTGGGGCGGGAGTCAACCTCAACCTTCCCAAAGACGGCATGGCCTGAAGAGCAAGATCAGGGTTTTCGTAAGGTCGCTGTCAACCAATGGTCAAAGGTCAGTGCCTGATTAGCCCGCATGGACCGGTCGCAGTGAGCTTTTGTCAATAGGTGTGGAATTTCCTTCCGGACCTTCGACATCTTTAAGCGGTCATCACCTCCAAATCTGAGGCCGACGCCTGCAGTACACCGTCCCTGAAGACCTCGCCGGCGACGACCATCGCCATGAGGTTGGGCCCACCATTCAGGGCCCGCCAGCTGAAGCTGAGTCGGCGCACGATCTTGTACACGAGGTAGAGCGCGTTCTCACGCTGTCGCATGCGTTTGGCAGCATCGGTCCACAGCCGGACGCCAGCAAACACCGACTCGATCGGGTTGGTGGTCTTGAGGTGAATCCAGTGGTCGGCAGGAAAGTCGTAGAAGGTGACGAAGTCATCCCAGTTGCGCAACACGGTGTCCGCAGCTGGGATCTGACGCTCGCCGCGTAGCCAGTCGACCAGCTCATCTCGAACTCTTTCAGCGTCCGACCGCGTCGATGCGGCGTAAAGCTCGCTGAGCTTCTTGCCCGCCTCCGCCTGCATCCGCTTGGGCAGCTTGTCCTGGACATTGGTCGCTCGGTGGTTAAGACATCTCTGGTGTCGGGCGTTCGGGAAGACTTCACTCAACGCCTTCCAGGCACCGAGGTTGCCATCACCGATAAAGAGCACTGGGCATCGCATCCCGCGGTCACGCAGGCTGCGGAAGACGTCGCCCCAGCCCGCCTCCGATTCCCGATAACCGAGTTCCATCGCGATCAGCTCTTTGGTTCCGTCCGATCGGGCGCCGACCATCGTGAGCAGGCAGCTCT
>JBOHUP010000242.1:0-8734 GCA_050734615.1 Candidatus Dormibacteraceae bacterium
GGTCCAGATCGCGCTTTTCACCGCGCGTATCCGGGAGCTCACCGAGCACCTGAAGACGCACGCCAAGGACCATCACTCTCGCCGCGGCCTCCTCCTCCTGGTGGGCAAACAACGGCGTCTGCTGAACTACCTGAGGGACACCGACATCGAGCGGTATCGCGCGCTCGTCGCCAAGCTCGGGATCAGGAGATAGCGCCGGGCGCGCGCAAGGCGCACCCCTAAAACGCAGGGCGCGGGGCGCCCTTTTAAGTTAATTCGGGAGGACCCCACGCCGGATGCGCGGGTCAGCTCTTAGAAGCCTTCACTCAGGTCGCCAGGATGCGCGTCGCGCGCACCAAGACGAGCGCTAAGCGGCGGCTGCTAGGAACCTGGCCCAAGGTCGCACCTCCGGGGGTCGTCCTCCCACACACATGGAGGTTTCACGACGTGGCAGTAGTGACCAAGAACGTAGACATAGCCGGCAAGCGGCTTTCGATCGAGACCGGCCGGGTGGCCGAACAGGCCAACGGCGCGGTGATCCTGCGCCAGGGCGACACGGTGGTGCTCAGCACCGCGGTGATGGCCAAAGAGCCCAGGGAGGGCATCGACTGGTTTCCTCTCACCTGCGATTACGAGGAAAAGCTGTACGCGGCCGGCAAGATCCCGGGCGCTTTCATGCGCCGAGAGGGGAGGCCGAGCGAGACCGCGATCCTGGCTTCGCGGCTGACCGACCGTCCCCTGCGGCCGCTGTTTCCCGATGGCTTCAAGCTCGACGTTCAAGTCGTGTCGACCGTGCTTTCGGTCGACCACGAAAACGACCCGACGATCCTGAGCATCAACGGGGCGTCCACCGCGCTGGTCATCTCGGACATCCCCTTCGGCGGCCCGGTGGGGGCCGTGCGCATGGGCTACATCGATGGACACGTGGTCGTGAACCCGCCAATGTCGACGATGCCCGAGTCGGAGCTCGACCTGGTCGTCGCCGGCACGGCCGACGCCATCTTGATGGTCGAGGCCGGCGCCAAAGGCGTCAGCGAGCAGGTCGTGCTGGATGCTCTGGCGATGGCTCACGAGGAAATCAAGAGGATCTGCGCCGCGCAGCTGGAGCTGCAGCAGCAGGTCGGCCTGGAGAAGCGCGAGTTCGTGCCCGTCTCCTACCCCGAGCAGATGGTCGAGATCATGAGCGAGTATCTCGCCCTGCGCCTCGACAAGGTCCTGTACAGCGCCGACAAGTCGACCCGCGAGTCGGGCGTTGACGACCTGCGCAGGACGACGATCGCCGAGCTGGGCGAGCGTTTCCCCGAGCACTACGAGATCCTCGGCAAGCTTTTCGACAAGGCGGTCAAAGACCGTGTTCGGCAGCGCATCGTCGAGGAAGGCGTGCGGGTCGACGGCCGCGGCCTCAAGGACGTGCGGCAGATCACGGTTGAAGTCGGCGTGCTGCCCCGGACCCATGGTTCCGGGTTGTTCACCCGCGGCCAGACCCAGGCGCTCACCATCGCGACACTCGGCTCGATGTCCGACCAGCAAAAGCTGGACGGACTGACCGACGAGACGTTCAAGCGCTACATGCACCATTACAACTTCCCGCCATACTCGGTCGGGGAGGCGCGGCCGCTTCGTGGGCCGGGACGCCGGGAGATCGGGCATGGCGCGCTGGCCGAGCGAGCGCTGCTGGCGGTCATCCCGCCGGTGGAGCAATGGCCGTACACGATGCGGTTGGTCTCCGAGATCCTCAGCTCTAACGGTTCCACGTCGATGGCGTCGGTCTGCGGCTCGACGCTCGCGTTGATGGACGCCGGCGTGCCGATCAAATCTCCGGTGGCCGGCATTGCCATGGGCCTGATCACGCGTGAAGGCAAGTTCGCGGTCATGACCGACATCCAGGGCGTCGAAGACGCGCTGGGCGACATGGACTTCAAGGTGGCGGGCACGCGGGACGGCATCACCGCGCTGCAGATGGACATCAAGATCAAGGGTCTGACCCACGACATCTTCAACCAGGCTCTGGAGCAGGCTCGCGAGGCGCGGCTGTTCGTGCTGGACAAGATGCTGGCGGTGATCCCAAAACCCCGCGGCGAGATGAGCAGCTATGCGCCGCGGATCACCACGATCATGATCAACCCGGACAAGATCCGCGACATCATCGGCCCGGGAGGCAAGATGATTCGCAAGATCACCGAGGAGACCGGCGCCCAGATCGACGTCGAGGACGATGGGCGTGTCTTCATCGCAGCGGTCGACCAGGAGGGCGGCAAGCGGGCGATCGACTGGATCAAGGGCCTGACCGACGAGGTCGAGGTCGGCAAGGTCTACCGCGGCAAGGTCGTGCGCATCATGCCGTTCGGGGCCTTCGTCGAGGTGCTGCCAAACCAGGACGGCCTCGTGCACATCTCCAAGCTCACCGACCATCGGGTCGAGCGGGTCGAGGAGGTATGCAACGTCGGAGACGAGATCGTGGTCAAGGCGGTTGAGATCGACAGCCAGGGCCGGCTCAACCTCAGTCGCCAGGCCGCCATCGAGGAGCTGACCGCCAAAGGTGAGCCGATCGACGAGACGATCGACAGGGAAGCCATGGCGGTGGCCCTGGCCTCGCCGGCTCCGCCTCCCCGTGAGGGTGGCTTCAGCGGCGGGCGCGATCGCGGAGGCCGTAACGGCGGCGGCGGCCGCAGCCGCGGACCGCGTCGAGACTGATCGAAACCTCATGACCGAGCCGATTCGAGTCGCGGTCGGTGGATACCGCGGCAAGGTCGGCTCGGTCCTCGTCCCGGCTCTCGTCGTCGAGGATGGCATCGAGTACGTGGGCGGGATTGGTCGTGGCGACGACCTCGCCGCCTTTCTGCACGAGAAAAGGCCGCGCGCGTTCGTGGATTTCACGCGGCCGGCGGACGTGTTGCACAACGTACTCGCCGCCATCGCTGCAGGCTCGTCACCGGTCGTCGGCACGACGGGGCTGTCGGAGGAGCACGTGGACAAGATCGAGACCGCCTGTCGAGACAAGGGATTGGGCGGCATCGTGGCGCCCAACTTCGCCGTCGGAGCGGTTCTGATGATGCATCTCGCGGACATCGCGGCACCGCACTTCGATGCCGCCGAGGTGATCGAGATGCATCACGCGACCAAGCTCGACGCGCCGTCCGGCACGGCTCTCGCGACGGCAAGGCGCCTGGCCGCACGTCGTGGCGGCAAGCCTTTCAGCCACCACAAGGCGGACAAGGAGACGCTCGCGGGGACGCGAGGTGGGGAAGAGGGACACGTCGCGATACACAGCGTCCGCATGCCCGGACTGGTCGCGGACCAGGAGGTCATGTTCGGGTTGCCGGGCCA
Organism: Candidatus Dormibacteraceae bacterium; assembly: GCA_050734615.1. Lineage (GTDB taxonomy): Bacteria > Chloroflexota > Dormibacteria > Dormibacterales > Dormibacteraceae > DASXBJ01. The sequence continues at coordinate 3,307 of JBOHUP010000242.1, forward strand.
GACTCTGACCATCGCCCACCGCACGACCAGTCGCGAGGCATACGTGCCGGGCGTCCTCCTTGCGATCCGCAAAGTTGTGGCTGAAAAGCGGTTTTATCGGGCTCTCGACGAACTCCTGGGCCTTCGCTAAACTGACCTCGTGCCCACCTCCACGCGATTAAACGTCGCTGTCGTAGGCGCGACCGGGATGGTCGGGCACGAGTTGCTGCGCGTCCTTGCACAGCGACACTTCCCCAGCGACCACGTGATGGCGCTCGCTTCGGAGCGGTCGAAAGGCATGACGGTGCCGTACAACGGCAGCTCGCTGAGCATCGAGCCCATCGATGAGGAAGCGTTCAAAGAGGTCGATGTTGCACTCTTCGCCGCCAGCGGAGACATCGCCCTGATATATGGACCGATCGCCGCTGAAGCGGGCGCGCTCGTCATCGACAACAGCTCGGCGTGGCGGATGAAGCAGAACGTTCCTCTCGTCGTCCCCGAGGTGAACAGCGAAGACATCAGGGCCAACGAAGGCATCGTCGCCAACCCCAACTGCTGCGCCATCCCGCTCACTGTGGTTCTCAATCCGCTCAGGAACGCGGCAGGTCTCGAGCGGGTACTGGTCTCGACGTACCAGTCGGCTTCGGGCGCCGGAAGGGCCCTGGTCGACGAGCTCGAGGAGCAGACCAGGGCGATCGCCGGCGGTACTGAACCGCCTGTCGCCGCGTATCCGTATCAGCTCGCTTACAACGTCGTGCCCGGCGGATGGCGCCCGGAGCCTGATGGGTACAACGAGGAAGAGGTCAAGATCGTCAACGAGACCCGGAAGATCATGCACATGCCAGACCTGCGCATCACGGCGACCTGCGTGCGCGTCCCGGTGCCCGTCGGCCATGGTGAGTCGGTTTTCATCGAAACCACGAAGAAGATCACCGCTGACGAGGCACGCACGATCCTGGGCAGCGCGCCCGGCGTGATCATCGAGGATGACCCGCACGCCCGCCTCTATCCGACGCCGCACGGTGTCGCGGGCAAGGACGAGGTGTATGTTGGCCGCATTCGCAACGACGTCTCGACCGCGCACGGCCTGGTCCTGTGGCTGGTCTCCGACAACCTGCGCAAGGGCGCTGCGCTCAACGCTGTCCAGATCGCCGAGCAAGCAATCGAGATGGGAGTTTTGTCGTGAACGAGATTGGACGGCTCTTGACCGCGATGGTCACTCCTTTCAAGGCTGACGGATCGCTCGACCTCGACGCAGCTGAGAGGCTCGCCAACCTCCTGGTCGCCGACGGGTCGGACGGCTTGGTCGTCGCCGGGACCACAGGTGAGGCGCCGGCGCTCGACGATGACGAAAAGATCGAGCTGCTGCGCGCGGTCAAGAAAGCGATCCCGGGCAAAACGGTCGTGGCGGGAACTGGAAGCAACGACACCCGCCATTCGGTCAAGCTCTCGGAGCGCGCGATGAAAGCCGGCGCCGACGCGCTGCTTGCGGTTGTCCCGTACTACAATAAGCCGCCGCAGGACGGCATGTATCAGCACTTCAAAGCGATCTCCGAGGTCGGTCCGACGATCATGTACAACATCCAGGGCCGCACCGCGGTCAACATGACGGCGGCCACCACACTTCGCTGCGCCGACCTCCCGGGCATCGTCGGCGTCAAGGAGGCAAGCGGCGACCTGGACCAGATCGGGTTCGTCTGCGCCGGCAAGCCGTCAAATTTCAAAGTCTGGAGCGGAGACGACAGCTGGACCTTGCCGGTGCTGGCGGCCGGCGGCCACGGGGTCATCTGCGTGGTGTCGCACATCGCCGGCCGGTCGATGAAGAGGCTGATCGAGGCGTACGGAAAAGGTGACAACGAGGCCGCGAGGGACATCCACCTCGGCCTGCTGCCCGTGATCAAGGCGCTCATGACCACCGCGGCAAACCCGGTGCCGATCAAGTCTTTGCTGAACGCGATGGGCTTTGCTGCCGGTCCGTTCCGCCTGCCTCTGGTCCCGCTGAGCGCGGAGCAGCTGAAGTCGGTGATGGGCATCGTGCGCGACGCAGGCGACCTGATCACCTTCAAGTCAGGGGTCAGAGTCGCTTAGTCTCTCGCCCGAGCTCAACCAGCTCCACGACACGATCCGTTCTTGCAAGAACTGCGGGCTTCATGCGACGCGAACCCAGGCTGTGCCCGGCGTGGGTCCATGCCCAGCGGACGTGATGATCGTCGGTGAGGCGCCCGGCTTCAACGAAGATCGCCAGGGCGAGCCTTTCGTCGGCGCCGCCGGCAAGCTGCTGGACACTCTGCTCGCTCGAATCTCGCTCAGCCGGTCCGAGGTGTTCATCACCAACGTCCTCAAGTGCCGGCCGCCCATGAACCGCGATCCAATGCCCAACGAGGCAGAGGCGTGCTCACCGTATCTCGCTCGTCAGATGCAACTGGTCAGGCCGAAGGTCGTGCTGATCCTCGGGCGGCACGCCCTCGAACGGCTGATGCCAGGCCACGGCTCGATATCGCGGGTTCACGGCAGCCTGGTCAAGCGCGGCGACGTGGCGTATGTGCCGCTCTATCACCCTGCCGCCGCCCTGCACAACGGCTCGCTGGTGGCGGACCTCGAGCACGACTTCGATCTCGTCAAGGAGTATCTCGACAGGCTGCTGGCACCTCCGCCTCCTCCCGAACCTGTTGAGGCGCCGAAACAGGAAGCCGAGCAGCTGCGTCTTTTGTGACCTCCAAGCTCAGATACCTGCCGCTTGGAGGCCTCGGCGAGGTCGGGATCAACATGGGGGCCCTCGAGTGGGAAAACAAAGTCCTGGTCGTGGACGCCGGCCTCATGTTCCCGCAAGAGGACATGCTCGGCATCGATCTCGTCCTTCCCGACATCTCCTATCTGCTGCGCAAAGACCGGGAGGTGCTGGGCATCTTCCTCACGCATGGGCACGAGGACCACATCGGCGGCTTGCCGTACGCGCTCAAGAAGCTGAACGTCCCCGTTTACGGCACCCGTCTCACGCTCGGGTTGGTCAAGCCCAAGCTCAAGGAGCATCGGATCCTGCGTGAAGCGGACCTGCGCGAGGTCCGCGTCGGCGATTCGGTGCAGTTCGGCCCGTTCCGGGTTGAGACCATCGCGGTCTGCCACTCGATTCCCGACGCGGTGGCCCTGTCCATCGAGACGCCGGTTGGCCGCGTCATCTACACCAGCGATTTCAAGCTCGACTCGGCGCCTCCCGATGGCCTCCCGACCGATATGGCGCGCTTTCGAGAGCTCGGTGACGATGGCGTCCTCCTGCTGCTCAGCGACTCCACCAACGCCGAGCGGGGGGGGCGGTCAGGCAGCGAGCGAGACCTGCATGCGCCGTTCGAGAAGATCTTGGGCGAGGCCCCGGGAAGGATCGTGGTCGCCAACTTTGCCTCCAACATCCACCGGATCCAGCACCTGGTCCGCATAGCGGCCCAGTTCGGGCGCCGGGTGGCGGTCGTGGGCCGCAGCCTGGAGACCAACTTCAAGACGTCACGCGAGCTCGGCTTTCTCAATGTGCCCGACGGCCTGACGGTCGCGCTGCCCGAGATCGACCGCGTGCCTCCATCAAAGCTGCTGCTGCTCACTGCCGGCAGCCAGGGCGAACCGATGTCGGCGCTGGCACGCTTTGCCGCCCAGCGGCACCCGCTCGTCAACGTCCTGAAGGACGATTGGGTGGTCATCTCCGCGCGACCCATTCCGGGCAACGAGAGAAGCGTCCACCAGACCGTGAACAATCTCTACCGTCACGGGGCACGGGTCTTCTATTCCGAGGTGGGCAACGTGCACGTGACCGGCCACGCCCAGCGCGAAGAGCTGAAGGACATGCTCGAGGCCGTCCGGCCGAAGTTCTTCATCCCTGTCCATGGCGAGTACCGGCAACTCCTGCTGCACTCGGAGATCGCCCGCGACGCCGGCCTGACCCAGGACCGAATCTCAGTGGTCGAGGACGGCCAGACCGTGGAGCTCGACCAGGACTCGATGGCACCTGGCGAGAAGGTCGGCACCGGTCTGGTTTACGTGGACGGACTTGGCGTGGGGGATGTCGAGCAGGTTGTGCTGCGTGATCGCCGGCACCTGGCCGAGGACGGGATCCTTGTCGTGACGCTGACCCTGGATCGCGACAGTGGCGCCGTGCGCGCGGGGCCAGACCTCATCTCGCGGGGCGTGATCGAACCGGAGCTCTCGACGCGGCTCATGGCCGAGGCGCGGGCCGCGGCGAAGGAGAGCATCAATCGTTTTTCCAACACGCGAACAGATTTGAACCTCTTGAAGGAGATGATCCACGACGCGGTGTCGAAAACGGTCTACAAGCAGACCCGCCGCCGCCCTATGGTGATTCCCGTCGTGACGGAGATCTAGACGATGAAGCTTCCGCCGCTGGCGCTCGTCGCCCCAAGCCTTTGCCCGCGCTGCGACCAGCCCGCGATGGTGCTCGATCATTCAGGTGACGACGCGAGATGCGCGCACTGCGGGCTCCAGCTGCACCAGTGCGGGAACTGTCGCGGCGTGGCGGGACCGTTCGATCGTTTCTGCGGCTTCTGCGGTCACGAGATGGTGCGCGGCGAGGCGCGACCGGTGTGGTGGCGCCTGTGGTTCCTGGTGGCGTTGGTCCCGCTGGCCGCTGGTCTCGTGTACGGCGTCGCCCAGGCCCAGGTCCGCCACTGAAAGCGTCTCCTCCATTCAGGGGTGCGCTGGCTCTTAAACCGGTCTGTCCAGGCGGTGGCCGCATTCGACGCAAAAGCTGTGCCGGCCCAGGTTGTGATGAGCGCATGAGGAGCACACGAGCCGCCTCGGCGGATCCGCCTGCAGCCAGCGTTCGTTCTCACGGCGATACCAGATCCCGTCCTCCGGACCGAGCATCCACCGGCGGCCCTCGCTGTCGAGCACGGCCAGGTCCCGGACCGCGAGCCTGAACGCGCGCGGCGGCATGTCGCCTGATCGGCGCTCGGCGACCAGAGATTTGTAACGGCCCTCGGCTTCTGAGAATGGGTCGATCGCCACCGGGAGAGAGTACCGCCCGCACCGCCTCCGGCGAGCCGGGTCTGGGGATCGGCGTAGTAGAATCCGATTCGGCTCAAGGGCCCGCAGCATGCGTCGCACCACATCCCGAGGCACACGTCACTCCGCGAACGGCGCACGTCGCGCGTCGAGCTCGCGTTCCCGCTCCGCGCGCGGCAAGAGAGCCACGCGTCCGCACCTGACCCAGCGCCAGGCTCGGGAGATCACCGGTGTCGTCCTCATCTTGATCGCGCTGCTCGGGCTGCTCGCGATCGTGAGTCACGCGGGTTCGATCCTGGCCGGCATCCGCGACAGCCTGGTCACGACGTTCGACCGCGCCTGGTTCGCGCCTGTGGGCGCCGCGCTTGCGCTCGGGGCCTATCTCTTGTGGCCGAAAGCGCCGCGGCCACGCGCCGTCGACATCGTTTCCGGCACGGTCGCGGTA
>JBOHUP010000243.1:0-4057 GCA_050734615.1 Candidatus Dormibacteraceae bacterium
GCAGGTCGCCGTCAACCGTCAGGGTTATTTCGCTGAGGGCCCTAAGCATCGCCGGTCCAAAGGTCAACCCGCCTTCGCGGCGTCAGTGCCGACGACCGATGTCCGATGGCGACCGCTCTGTGGCGCACCGCTTTACAAATGCCCATAAGCGATTGACTCGGCCTGAATCGTGAGGATCCGACCACCTCGGTCGTGCGTTCCGGCGGCTCGACGTTCCGCTGTTCGTGTGCTGTCGGAATGCTTGGCTTTCTCGAGATGGGGCAGACTATTCCCCGCATGTCGTGGCTAACTTGCTGCAGGGGACCTCGTCACCGGTCAGCCAAGTAGATGAAATCTGCCGACGGGCGATCCAGATAGGTCACGATCTTCATTACAACCTCGATCGCCGCGCCGTTGGTGGCTTTCGGGAGGCCTGTTAGCTGAGTCGAGCCCAGCGCGAGCTTTCCGGCTAGTTCCGACCAGCTGAGGTACTCCTCCAGACGTCTCCTGTCCAGCGCCGCATGCAGCGCCGGCAGGTTCCAGCGCGGCACCCTGCCGCGTGGATATGACGGGAGAGGGTGCTTATCCAAGGCGCCTAGGTGGCCGGTGAGGAAGCTCTCGGGTGAGCGGCCCAGCCAGATCGCGATCCGCAGCATGTGGTGGCAGCTATGGAGGGTCCGCCGCGGGATTCCCGACAGCGTCGATGAGCTGATCGGATGCCCGTGCAGGTCTGGAGCGCGGCCCGCCGTCAGCTGATAGTTAATCTCCTCCGTCACCTGGCGCCAGCTCAAGCCACGAGGAAAGTCATGCCGACAAGGAGCGCGATCCCCACCCCGAGGATGACAAACCAGAGATCCGGCAGGATGCTTGGTGTCTTCGTTACCTCGGAGCCAAGGAGGGCGGAGATGATCGGGGACTCGACGAGAACAGCGATGACTCCTGCGATGAGAGTCCGCAGAAGGGGTAGGTCCAGACCGAGCAGCCGGCGGACGCCGAAAGCGAAGAGCACCGTGGCTGCCAGTCCGCCAACGGTCGCGAGGAAGAGGAGGGGCAGGGCAGTCATTGGGAATGAGCAGACCCTCGCTGCGTGCGTCCGCCATCTGTTTTCCTCATCGACTAGCGCCAGTACTTTATTGCCGAATCAATGCGGTCCAGTTGCGTCGCGGATTTCTCGCCCGCGAAGACCGTCTCGATCAGCTCTGCGTATTGGTCGTCGAGTGAGGTGTTCTGATTCTCCGATCCGGCGCCTTGAGCAGCTTCCAATTCGTTCAGCTCCGTGTCCATCATTGTTGTTCCCCTTGTAGGTGCGGTCTGTTTCCAGGCCTTAAATCCGGGCAGAGTAGCCGGTAAGGGCAGACCTGTAATCGATAAGGTGTCAAATCGATCCGGCGGCACTCAGAGGGCGCACGCAAGGGCGGGTTTTGAATATAGAATTTGGTGGACCCGAGGGTCTAAAACTGACAGAGGGTGAGGGATTTCAGGACATGGTGCACAGATGTCGCAAGACATAGTGCACACCACCAACTTTGGAGGTGGTCATGTCCGCAACCGGTCGCTTCATCGTCGACGCCATCGTGTTGGAGCACCGCAGCCCGACCCAGCTTGCCCGTGACCACAAGATTTCGCGGCGCTGGATCTACAAGCTGGTCGAGAGATTTAAGGAAGGCGGGTACCCATCCTTAGAGCCGCACTCGCGGCGACCCCGATCCTGCTCAACCGAGCTCGACGTCGAGATCCAGAAGCTGATCGTCAAGCTTCGCTGCGAGCTCTCCGCCGCCGGCCACGACGCCGGACCCCAAACCATTCACTATCACCTGGCCAAGCAGGTCGCCAACCCGCCCTCGGTCACCACCGTCTGGCGCGCACTCAAACGCCAGGGTCTGATCACCCCCCAGCCCCACAAGCGATCCCGCTCCTCCTTCTGCAACTACTACAACCAGGTGAGGCCACATCGCGCCCCCGCCGTCAGACCCCGATCTCCGTCTTCAATGCCCGCATTAAGGCGAAGCCCTCTGCTCAACCCTCCCTCGACGAGCCGCGTGCGCCGCGACCAAATCGACGCCTTCGGCAAGGTCACTCTCCGCTACCAGGGCAAGCTCCGCCACATCCCCGTCGGCACCCTGCACAAGAACCGCAAGGTCCGCCTGCTCGTCGCCGGACCAGACGTCCGCATCATCACCGAGGCCGGCGAACTCATCCGCGCCCTCACCCTCGACCCCAACCGCAATTATCAGCCCATGGGAGGGCGCTGGCCTGCGCACAATGTCTTGCAACAGGGGTGCACCCTATCGTGAGACATGACATTGGTGGACCCCAGGAGATTCGAACCCCTGACCTCTTGAGTGCGATTTCGCCGAATGGGGGTCCGCCAGAGTCCACCAGGACGTTTTCGAGTTCAAACTTGATAGTGATTACAGTCGATTCGTCCACCCAAGTCCCGCAAAGTCCACGCGATAGACTGTCAATTGCCCCCGGTTTGTCCTACCCACTGTGCTACTTTTTGATTCAATGGCCCAGAGGCACAAGAGATCGATCTCGCTGCCCGCTGACTTGGCTGAAGACATCGAGCGGGCAGCCCAAATGGAAGGCGCGACGGTGAGCAGATGGATCGCGCAGACTGCCGCCCATCGGCTCAAGCTCGATGCAGGTCGTCGCGCCATCGCCGTCTGGGAGCTGGAACATGGCGCTCTAACGACAACCGAGCTGGCTGACGGTCTGGCTCGCGCCAGAGCCTTACTGGGTAAGAAAAGCGGTCGCCGAACCTCCCGGTCAGCGTAAGTGGCCGGCGTCACTTACGACACCGGTGCCCTGGTCGCGGCCGAGCGCAATGAGCGCCGCATGTGGGCACTCCATGCCGGCTTCCTCGCCGAAGAAGTGGTGCCGATGGTTCCTGCGCCGGTTCTGGCTGAGGCTTGGCGTGGTGGTCCAAGACAGGCAAGCCTTGCTCGGCTGCTCGTGATGTGTGATGTGGAGCCGATGAACGAACCACAAGCGAGATCCGTTGGCGAGCTGGGCCGGTCGGGACACGCAAATGTCATCGACGTCACCGTGGTGGAAGGGGCCTGCCGCCGGGGCGATGCCATCGTCACATCGGACCGGCGAGACCTTCAGAGGATCGCCGACTCCGTTCGCCTGAAGATCATCATTGGGGCGATCTGAAGCGCATCGCAGCATGCGAGTTTCAAAGCCCACACACGTCTACGCAACGTTGGGGTGGTCGCGGATAGGCTCTTGATCTCGCGGGAGTCAAGACTAGGCTACAGTCGTAATGAGCACCGAAAGAGCTAGCGTCGTGATGTGTGGAATTTCTGCGGCCTGGCGAGGCCGTGGGTGCGCAAAAGAAGAAGGCGTACCCTTCCGGATGACCCTCAGAAAGTCATTCGAAGGAGGCACGCCCTTATGGTCGCAAGGTACCACGTCACAGACGTAATCGGCTCGAACGTGGCCGGTGAAATCGTCGACACGCTCGATGATCTGGCGCGCGAGGGAGCTCGCCAGATGCTGGAGAAGGCGCTCAAGCAGGAGGTCTTCGAGCACCTCGGCCGGGACCCGTGGGAACGGCGCGATGACTTCCGTGGCAATCGCAACGGTCGCGGTCGTAAGCGCACGGTGGCGATTGGGACCTGGGCGGTCCCGGTGCACCCGCCGCGAGTGTCGGATGTCCCGGAAGGCATGCCCAAGTTTCAATCAAAGGTCCTGCCACCGCGGACGCGGATGTCGATGGAGACACAGCGGTTGTTCGCAAGGCTGTACCTCGAGGGCCTGTCGACTGGAGACTTCGAGCCGGTGTTCAGGCAGCTGCTCGGCGAGACCGCGCCGCTGTCTCCGAACACGATCATCCGACTCAAAGCGGAGTGGGAGGATGAATACAAAGCCTGGAAGGCGCGCGCCCTCAACGACGAGTTCTTCGTGTACGTCTGGATGGATGGCATCTACATCGGTGCCGGTCTCGAGGAGGAGAAGAGCTGCCTGCTCACGATGGTCGGCGCCCGATCGGACGGAACCAAAGAGCTGATCGCGATGGAACTCGGTTATCGGGAATCGGAGGCGGGCTGGGGCGACGTCTTCCGCAGCCTGC
>JBOHUP010000244.1:0-3084 GCA_050734615.1 Candidatus Dormibacteraceae bacterium
GAAGGTGGCGCGGTCGTAGCTGATCAGCTTGACGCCCTTGGAGGCGGCGAGCTGCTGGATCGCGGAACCGGTCGGGCTGTCGGCGGGGTCCATCAACAGGACGGTGGCGCCCTGTGCGATGTCAGCCTGGGCCAGTGCGAGCTCAGCGGCGGCGCTGCCCTGACCGTTGCCGATGGTGAACTGCGAGGAGCTGTAGCCCGCGGCTGTGAACGCCTTTTTCAAGTAAGGGAGGTCGTAGCTGACGTAGCGGGCGGAAGTCGTGGTGTCGGGGAGGATGACGCCGACGAGGCCGTGGCCGGCCGCGACCAGGGGCTTCAGCTTGCTCATGTACGAGAAGCTCGCGTCAAACGAGGTGACGCTCAAGTCGGACGGAACGGTCGCGCCGGTCGACGAAGACCCGGTTGTACTCGACCCGCCACACGCCATGAGGGCGAGCCCCACGACCATGAGTGCGGGTACTGACTTGGCTAGCATCATGCGCACTACCTCTCTCAGATTGTTCTCTTCCTGCTGCCTTCTTCCCGGTGCATCGACCTCCGGGGCGAGAGTGCGCCGGCAGCAGGTTCACTCAGAGACGCCATAAAGAGCATGGCCCAGCTTGGGGAGGTTTGTCAAGGCTGCGTCGGAAAGTGAACACTATGTTGTCCGAGCTCTTGACAAACCGCGGGATGCCGCCATGATTCCCGTGCCGGATGGGCTACCACGGAGACAAGACGGGAGAGGGCACGCTCGGCTGGCTGCGAGACCGCAACCGGCAGCGAGTGATGCGGGTTTTGAGCGAGCAGGGCCAGGCCACGCAGGCCGAGATCGCGCGTGCGACCGGCCTCTCGCGCACCACGGTGTCGACTTTGATCGCGGCGATGAGACACTCGGGTCTCGTGTCCGACGTGGCGGCCGAGTCACCAGCGTCACGCGGCGGAAGGCCGGGCCTCCAGCTCGCCCTCCAGAATCGGGCCCAGTCGGTGGTGGGCATCGACTTCGGCCACAGCCACGTCCAGGTTGCGGTCGCCGACTTCGCCCACAACGTGCTCGGTGAGCGCCGCTGCGACCTCGACGTGAACCACCATGCGATGGAGGCGCTCGACGCGTCGTCACGCATGGTGGAGGAGCTTTTGCTCGAGGCCCGAGTGGATCGCGGCAGCGTGGTCGGCGCGGGGATCGGCATCCCAGGGCCGGTGGACGGCGCGCGCGGCACGGCGGGCTCGGCGACCATCCTCCCCGATTGGGTCGGGCTGCGGATCGCGAGCGAGATGCAGTCGCGCCTCGCCATGCCGGTCCAGATCGAGAACGACGCCAATCTCGGGGCACTCGCCGAGATGACCTGGGGCGCCGGCCGAGACTGCTCGAACTTCGCCTACATCAAAGCCGCGACAGGCGTCGGCGCCGGCATCGTGATCGACGGCCGCCTCCTGCGGGGAGCGTCGGGGACGGCAGGCGAGATCGGCCACACCACGATGGATGAGGCTGGCGCCCTCTGCTACTGCGGCAACCGGGGATGTCTCGAGACGCTGGCGTCCGGGCCCGCGATCGTCCGGCTGGTCGGCCCGGTCGGCGGTGAGCTCTTGAGCCTGTCGCGAATCGTCGAGCTGGCGGTGGATGGTGACGTGCGCTGCCGCCGGGCGGTCGCCGATGCGGGTCGGGAGATCGGCGTTGCGGTCGCGGGGCTGTGCAACTTGATCAACCCCAAGCGGGTCATCGTCGGCGGGCTGCTCAGCAAAACGGGGGACGTCCTGATCGAGCCGATGCGCGAGTCGATCCGGCGCTACGCGGTGCAAGCGGCGGCCGCGTGTGTCGAGGTCCGCCCGGCGGAATTCGTGGAGAGGGCGGAGCTTCTCGGGTCGCTCGCCCTGGCCCTGCAGGCTTCGAGCGCACGCCCGATCGCGGTTTAGACTCGGGCCACTCGGCCTGTCGTGAATTTAGCGAACTCCATCGTGGTTTGATGCGCTGGTGGTGGGTCAGGTCCTGTCGGCGTTGCTCGGTCTTCTGCTCGTGTTCATCGTGCTTCGTGACGCATTCGAAACCATCATCCTGCCGCGACGCGTGGCCGCCAGCTGGCGGGTGTCGAAGATCTTTTACCGCGTCACGTGGAGACCGTGGCGGGCGGTGGCACGCCGGTTCAAGTCCGCTGACCGGCGCGATGGCTTCCTGAGCACGTACGGACCCATCTCCCTCCTCGTGCTGGTGGTCTTGTGGGGCTCGATCCTGGTCGTCGGGTTCGGGCTCGTGCTGTGGGGGGTGGGCTTCGATGCGCGCCTTTCCGGTCCCGACCATCTATATGTGAGCGGGACCACCTTCACGACGCTCGGCATCGGTGATTTCACGCCCAAGACCGACCTGGCACGATTTGTGACGGTCGTCGAAGCCGGCACTGGTTTTGGATTCCTGGCCATCGTCATCACGTACCTGCCGGTCCTGTACCAGAGCTTTTCGCGGCGCGAGATAGTGATCTCGATGCTCGACGAGTGGTCGGGCTCGCCGCCCAGCGCCGGTGAGTTGCTGCGGCGGGCTGCCGCATCGCACGAGATGTCTGAGATCGTGGCACTGATGGCGCGCTGGGAGGAGTGGACGGCGGAGCTTTTGGAGAGCCATCTCTCGTACCAGGTGCTCAGCTATTTCCGCTCACAGCACGAGAACCAGTCATGGCTCGCCGCGCTCACGGCGATCATGGATTTTTCCGCGATCTGGCAGGCGAGCAACCCCGATGGAAAGACCTGGCAGGCCCGCCGGGTTTACGCCATCGGGCGCCACGCGCTTGGCGACCTGAGCCAGGTGCTGCGGGCGACCCCGCACTTTCACGAGGAGGAGCGGCTCTCCGAGCCTGAGCTGCTCGGCCTGCACGCGGCGCTGGCCGACGCGGGCATCACCGTCGACCTCGAAACCTTTCGAACGCGATTGAAGGGCCTTCGCAAGGGTTACGAGCCTTACGCCAACGCGCTCAGCGATGAGCTCTTGTTCGAGCTGCCACCATGGCTGCCCCTGGCTCCGCGCAAGGACAACTGGGAGACGACGGCGTGGGAGGGATCCGCTCCGGGCGAGTCACTGCGGTGACTTGGGTCGCCGGCGGCGATGGGGGCGGTTGGGGGG
>JBOHUP010000245.1:0-21945 GCA_050734615.1 Candidatus Dormibacteraceae bacterium
GATCTGTACTCGGCCGCGCCGGCGTCGACCAGCTCGACGCCGGGGTTGGCGCGGACCTTGTCGAAGATGACGGGCTCGACGTCAGAGCCCCGCAACGCCTCGAGGGCGGTATCCAGCAGTCCCGCCGCCTTGACCCCCCCGTCGGTCACCAGCAGCGGCCGCCGCATGCCCAGCTGGCTCGCCTCGCGGCCGAGCTCGCTGATGGCTCCTAGACGCTGCACGAGGCGCGTTGGACTCTGGTACGTGCGCAGTGTGTATTCGAGCATTCGGTCCTTTAGATGAGAAGGCCGCCGAGCCGAAGCTCGGCGGCCGCTGTCGTTTGGGCTAACTATTCAACCGGAATCTCGTGATGGATGCGGCGAAGGTCGATGCCCTGCCGGCTCCGCACGATGCGCGCGACGACGTAGATGGCGATCGCGAGCACGTAGGTCGCTACGAAATACCACACCGAGTTGACGGTGGAGCTGAACGTCGTGCCATAAAGGTCGCTCGAGTTGAACGACCACTCCCACAACATGAACAGCAGGAACGCTCCTGTGATCACGCCGACCACGGTGATCAAGGGAAAGCCGGCGATCTTGTAGTTCGCGATCGGTGAGGCGTCATACAGGTCCTTGCGCCGCCACGGCAGGATGATGGCCGCGACCACTGTGGCCAGGAAGGTGAGGGCAAGCACCGCGGTGGCGTCCAGGAAGACGCTCGCGAAGCTCGGCCGGTAGGCGTAGACGGCGCTGACCACCAGCGACGGCACGATCATCAGCGCAAGCGAGCCGTAAGGCACTCGCCGCTTGGCCGAGATGTTGGCCGCCCACGATGGCAGCACCCGGTCGAAAGCAGCGGCAAAGATGACGCGAGTCGACGAAAGAAACAGCGTGCCTGCCCAGCCGAAGAACCACAGCCCCATCACGATTATGAGCAGGGCCTGGAACAGGTGGTTGTTGACCAGCCACCCCGCCATCATCACCGGATACGGCCAGATCGGAACCGGCGGAGCCGGTGCGCCCTGGACCGCGAAAATGCTGTTCCAGTAAGCGGCGTTGGCCGCCTGGTAAAAGTTCCAGCCCATGGTCTTGACAATCAGGATCACGACGAGCGCGATGAGCGCAACGGTCACCCACAGACCCCAGAACATGCTCCAGAAGGGCTTGCGAATGTCCTTGGCCCCGCGCACCTCGCCGTAGAGCGTTGCGCCCCAGTTTGGCCAGAGCAGGTAGAAGGCCAGCCAGGGGAGCAGCAGGAGGATCGGGCCGAACGCGAAGTGTCCGAAGTCCGAGCCGCCAAACCCACCCTTGCCCGCGGCGTCGATGGTCGCCTGGTAGGCGCCCGCCTTGGCTCCGAACAGCGTCGTCGCCTCGCGGTTGAAGGCGGTCTGGAAGTCGCTCTGGCTGGCGAAGAGCAGAAGCAAGACGACCACTGCCAGGCCGGCCAGCCCGATCCAGAAGCAGATCTTCTGGATTCGCGCATAGGTCTCCATGCCCATCGTGACGACGATGGCTACGAACGCGAGCACGATCAGGCAGCTGACGAAAACTCCTGTCTGGCTCGTGAAGAAGGTGGCCACGCCGGTCCAGCTGAGTGTGTAGGCCAAAGGCGAGAAGAACTGGACCACCAGGATGTTGGCGTAGATCGGCGCCCAGAGGAACAGGGTGAACCACCAGCCGGTGATCGAGAAGACGAAACCAAGGCCGCCTCCAAGAACGCGGCTCTGCCATGCGTAGTCGCCGCCGGTTCGCGGCATCACGCTCACCAACATGGCGTAGGTGATGACCAGGAAAGTGGTCATCACGCCGAACAGAAGGATCGCCGCAAGCACCTGCCCGTCCGGCACCGTGTAGACGTATGACATGCCGTACAAACCGAGGGTGATCAGGTTGACGGACCAGAACGAGTAGACGAAAGCATCGAACGTCGACCAGGCCTTGACGAGCCCGGTCGCGTTACGCAAAAACAGCCCCGGCCTCGCAGCGGCGGCGCCCATCGTGGTGTCGGCCATGTACTCCTCCTTACCTCCTATCCGTTGACCAGCTGGTAGCTCTTGATGCCTTTCTTGGGATCGAGCTGGACGATCGCTCCCATCAGCATTCCTTCCTCGTACGCGCTTCCCGGGTTTATCGAAAGGGTCTTGCCGATCCTCACCGCACCCTTGCTCTCGTGAATGTGTCCGTGCAGCGAGATCAGCGGCTGATGGCGTTCGATCGCCTCGCGCACCGCCGTCGAGCCGACCGGCCGCAGGGCGCGACCTCCGTGCAGGAGCTTGAGGTCGGCGTCGATGGCGGGCGCCTCGTCGAGACCTGACTTGTACGGTGGGCAGTGGAGGTTGAAGATCGCGCGGGAGGGATCGGCGACCTGATGCGCCATAGCCTCGATGCGCTCGGCGAGCTTCTCCTCCGACTCCTCGCGATGGGTGTTCCATGGGGTCGGGTTCGACCAGCCGGTGGAGATCATCGTGTAGCCGTCGATCTCGACCAGGCGACCCTCGCCCAGCTCCACGAGCTCCGCGCGCCGAACGACGTCGTCCACCTCCATCTCATCGTCATTGCCGGGAGAGACGAAGCAGCGAATCCCACTGCCGCGCAGCTTCTCCGCGGCCATGTTCATCCAGCGTTCGACCCCCGCGAGCATCACCTCCTGGAAGCATTGGGCCCTCTTGGCCGCATCGGCGTCCAGCTCGTGCAAGCGCTCGACGCTCATCTGGAGCGGGTAGTACCCCTTGCGCCGGACGTTGGCCTCGACCTCGGCCACCCGGTCCGCCGCCACCGCCTGCTGCACGCCGCCGAGCGACACCGTGTAATGCCCGTTCTCCTGCACGATCGGCACGATCGCCTTGCCGGTCATGTCGCCGCCGCAGATCAGGATGTCGGCGCCGTAGAACTTGGCCGCGTTCAAGAACTTCCGCCAGCACATCTCCGAACCGTGCAGGTCCGTCGCAAAAAACACTTTCGTCATGGCCTAGCGCTCGATCAGCTCTTTTCGGATCTCGCGTTCGAAGCCGACCACGTGGCGCCTCATGATGTCCTCCGCTCCGGGCGCGTCGCCTGCGACGACCGCCCTCAACAGCTGGACGTGCTCATCGACCGACTCGCGCAGCCGGACGCCGCTGTCGAGGACCAGGTACCAGAGCCGCAGGCTGAGGCTGAAATAGCGCTCGAGCGTGGCTTCGAGAAATGAGTTGCGAGCGGCCCTGTAGATCAGGCGGTGGACCTGCTGGTCCAGCTCCATCAGCTGCCTCTGGTCGGTGACGCCGCCGTTCTCCAGGACGTCGAGGAGCTGCTCGATCGAGGCGCGGTCGGCCGGCGTGAGCTTCTCGGCGGCGAGCCTTGCGGCGTGGGCCTCCAGCACGACTCGAACCTCGGTGATGCGGGCGAGGTCGGTGATGTTGACGTCGGCGACGAACGTGCCGCGGTGCGGAATCGAGCGGACCAGGTTCTCTCGGGCCAGGCGCTGCAGCGCCTCGCGGATCGGGGTGCGGCCGATCCGGAGCTCTTCGCGAAGCCGGCCCTCGTTGACCACAGACCCAGGCGGCATGTCGAGGCAGACGATGCGGTCGCGGATGCGCAGGTACGCTTCCTCGCTCTGCGATCGAGCGACCTCAGGGACCACGACGACCGGCCCGAGCCGCCTCGCTGAAACCATCCGCAGGCTACCCCTCCCAAGGCAGCGCCCGACCGATATGCGGGCGATATACCGGCCCGAAACGTAGCACCCCACCCAACCGCCGTCAACGGGCGCCTTGAGTGGTCTGGGCTTCGGCCGTCCAGCGCGCCAGGTCGACGGAGTTCAGCACGCCGAGCGCGCGCTCCCAGCGGCCGATGGAGTAGCCGCGGAAGTCGAAGTCGACGGCGGAGATGCTGGCCTGGATGGCGCCCCACAGCGTCCAGCCGACGTCCGATATGAGGGCGAACAGGTTGACGCGGGCCAGCTGCCTGCTGTCTTCCCGGCCGAAATAGGCCAGGCACAGGGCGGCGCGCAGCTCCTGGTCGAACTCCGCCTCCCGAGCGGTGTTGCCGAGGTCGAAGCAGGGGTCGTTGTTGCCGCTCAGCTCGTAGTCGACGATGCGCAGATCGATGCCGTCGTCGATGAAGTTCTCGCACAGAAGGTCGTTGTGACATGGACGCAGCGGCAGCGCCGCGGCGCTGAGGGCTTGCTCGATCTCTCCGACGGTCGGGAGCCAGTCGCGGTATCCATCCGGGATGGCCACGGCGTGTGCCTCGACGATCCGCAAGTAGTGATCGATCAGCCGGAACATGTTGAAGTCGTGGAAAAAGCGCGGGGCCGAATGGAGCCGGTGAAACGAGACCGCCATGCGCGCCGCCATCTCTTCCGACCGCAGCGAGCGGACTGACATCGTGGGTCCGCTGATGAACTCCAGCACCATCACGTCCAGGCCGGGGACGTGCTCCAGCACTCGCGGGCCGATGCCTGTGGTCGCGGCTGCCTTGGTGTTGTAGACCTCATTCGCCCGGTCGATCGCCAAGAGCTCCGTCGACCGGCCGGGAAGCCGCATCACATAGCGCTCGCCACCTGCTTCGACAATGTAGTTCTCGTTGGTCAGGCCGCCAGACAGCGCGCTGATCTTGAGCTCGCAGCCTCGCCACAGCGCGACATGAGCCGCGGCCTCGTCGGCGTTCAACGGGCGCCCGGCGGCGCGGGTTGGGCGGCGACATTCCTGGGCAGCACCGAATCGGAGGTCACAGTCGCCCCGACCATGTCTCCGAAAACCTCCACCTGGACCTCATCGCCGGGCTTCAGCTCAACCGGCAGGTACGAGTACGCGAGGTTCTTCCTGACCGTGAATCCGTAGGCGCAGCTGCGGAGCCGACCGACCACGCGGCCTTCGTGGTGCACCGCCTCGCCGCCGTAAACTGCCACGTATTCGTCGTCGCCGACGGCCAGAGTTCGCAGCCTTCGCTTGATGCCGGCCCCGCGCGCCGCCATCAGCGCGTCGCGTCCGTTGAAGTCGCCCTTGTCGAGTCGCACGCAAAAACCCAGACCGGCCTCGTAAGGGTTGTCGAGGAGGGTGAGGTCGGTCCCGTAATAGCGGTAGCCCTTCTCCATCCGCAGCGAGTCCAGCGCGCGGTAACCACCGGCGCGAACGCCGTGTTCGCGTCCGGCGGCCATCAGGCGGTCCCACACCTGCACCGCCCATGAGGGATCCAAGTACAGCTCCCAGCCGAGCTCGCCGACGTACGTCACGCGCTGGGCCAGCACTGCCGCTCCACCGACATGGAGGTTTTGTGCGGTCATGAACGGAAAACCGGTGTCGGACAGGTCGTCGGGCGTCACCCTCTCGAGCACGTCCCGCGCGTGCGGGCCCCACAACCCGATCACCGAGAGCTGGTCGGAGGATTCGCGCAGATCGACAGGCGGATCCGAGTCACGCTGCTGAAGTCGCAGCCAGCCCAGGTCACTGTTGACGTAGCCGGCGCCCGTGACCAGGCGAAAGTGGTCTTCGCCCAGCCGGGTGATCGTCACGTCCGCGGCCATTCCTCCGTCCTTCTCCAGGAGTTGCGTGTACACGACGCTTCCGACGGGTCGATCGATCAGGTTGCCGGCCACGCGCTCCAGCAGGTGCAGCGCTCCAGGCCCGCTCACCTCGACCTTGCCGAACGAGCTCATGTCGATGATGCCTACGCGCTCACGGAATGCGCGGTGCTCCTGCGCGAGCAGATCGAAATAAGGTGGACGCCCCCAGCCGAAACCGCGCTGGTCCGCGCCGGCGCGCCGCCATCGCGAGCCGGGCTGGTAGTAGTCCGGCCTCTCCCACCCGTGCTTGGTGCCGAAGACGGCGCCCAGGTCCTGCATGGGCTCGTGCAATGCGCTCGTGCGCCGGGGCCTGCCCCACTCGTCCGAGTCATACGGATATCGCAGGTGGTAGTAGTACTTGTAAGCCTCGCGGGCGAGGACGGCCGCGTAAACGTGGTCGTGGTGCACGGGCCCGAACCGCCACGGCCGGTACGCATAAAGGTCGAGCTCGGTTTCGCCGGAGGTGATCAGCTCGGCGAGAGACCGTCCGATCCCGCCCGCTCCACCGAACCCATTCAGCGAAAGGCCCGCTGCCATGTAAAGGCCCTCCACTCCCGGCACCGGTCCGACCAGCGGGTTGGAGTCGGGGGTCATCGCGTCGGGGTGGCAGACGAGCTTGACGATTCCCGCCTCGCCCATGAACGGGAACCGCCGCGCGGCGCCCCCGAGCAGCGGCTCGAAGCGTGTCTGGTCGGGTGGCAGCGAGGTCCCGGCGTGGTCCCACGGGACCCCATCGATCCATCGCGCGACCGGGTCGGCCTCGTAGCCGCCGAGGACCACCCCACCCGCCTCCGATTTGCCGTAAACCAGGTTGTCCGGGTCGCGGAAGCAGGGCATGTCGTGAGGCAGCTCATGGCCGGGCACCGCGAGCAGCGCCGCGTGCTGATGGTCGACCGGCGTCGAGACCAGCCTGACGCCCGCCATCGCGGCGAGCTGCGGTGCCCAGATCCCGCCCGCAATCACGAGGACTTCGGTCTCGATCCGGCCGGAATCGGTGTGCACGGCGACGACCCCGCCGCGATCCGAGAGCTCGATGCCGGTGACTCTTGTTTCAGTGAGCACCGTGGCACCGAGCTTGCGGGCTGCTCCGGCCAGGGCATGCGTCGCGGTATGCGGATCGAGGTGGCCATCGGTCGGGACCCAGACCGCACCGTGCAGTGAGCGTCTGGTGATGGCCGGCATCAACCGCGAGGCTTCGGCGGGCGACAGCAGCTCGACGTCCAGCCCAATGCCTCGCGCCCGGCTGACCCCGCGCTGCAGGTCCTTCAGCGACTCCGGGCTCGAAGCGAATCGCAGGCTGCCCACCGTCTCGAAGACGCCAAGCTCGCGGTACAGCTCGATGCTGTAGCTGCGGAACCGCATCATCGTGGGCGAGGGGTTGAACTGGGTCACCAGCCCCGCCGCATGGCAGGTCGACCCCGAAGTCAGCTCGTCCTTCTCGAGCAGCAAGGTGTCGCGCCAGCCGGCCCTGGCCAGGTGATACGCGACGCTGGCGCCCGTGATGCCACCACCGACGACGATCGCCCTCGCCCTTTTCATCGCGGCTTGCATCCTAGTCGGGTAGGGGAAGCTCCTTGGTCTCAGGCAAGAAGAAAAGAAGGAGTGCGCCCGCCACGGCGGCGATGCCGCCCAGCTCGATCGCACGCCCGAGTCCAATGGACAGCGACAGCAGTCCAACCAGCTGCAGCCCGGCGATGCTGCCCGCCGCCGCCGCCACCGCGCTCGTCGCCTCCGCGGTCGCTCGGGCGCGGGTGGGAAAGAGCTCGGCCGACCAGGCGCCGAAAACCGGGGTCGATGCGCTGGCGAACGCGCTCCACATGATGTTGCCGACGAAAAAGCCGACGGTGGCGGTCGCAAAGCTGAGGCTCGCCGCGACAGCGGTCGCCACCGTCAACGCGATCGCAGGTCCGAGGCGGCCGAATCGGTCGGTGAGGTAACCGCCGGCGAGATACGAGGTGGCCCCGGCCACGCCCGACACCACGATGAGGATGCTGATCGCGGCCGGCGACATGTGCAGGACATCGCTGGCGTAGACGGTGAACAGCAGGCCCGCCGGCTCCAGCAGGACCGCCAGCAGCGCGGTCATCAAGGCGAGGATGAGGACCCTCCGCCGCCACGGAGGCTGGAACAGGAGGTTGAGAGCCGAACCCTCGACCTTCACGGCGAGCCAGGTCCTGCCTTCGGGAAGGCGGAACCAGATCAGCGGCGCCGCCAGCACGCCGACTCCACCCGCCATGAACAGCCAGCGCCAGTGCGGAGCGATGATCGGATATGCGATCACCGTGATCCCGGTGCCGACACCGGCCAGCAGAGCGAGCACGCTCACGGCCTGGCCGCGATGGGTGGCGGGTGCCTCTTCCACGATCAGCGCGGTCGCCACGCCGGCGACCAGGGCTTCGAAGCAGACCGCGACCAGTCGCAGCGCCGCCAGCGCACCCAGCGACGGCGCGAACGCGCTGCCGAAGTTGGCGACCGAAAAGCCGGCGACGCCGATGGCAATCAACCGGCGGCGGCCGAAATGGTCGGCCAGGGTGGACAGTGGCAGCGCGCCGAGCGCGCCGAGCGCAAGGGCGGATCCGAGGTTGGACAGGGCCGGCGTTCGCGCATGGAAGTCGGCAGCGATCGCGGGCAAAGCCAGGACGAGCACCGAACCGTCGAACGCGGTGAGCACCACCGCCAGTCCAGCCCATGTCAGAGTGCGTCGTTGCCACGAGTCGAGGTCGATAACCCGCCACTGTATAGTCGGTTGACCCATGTCCGCCGTCGTGAGCGTCACAGATCTCCGCAAACGGTACCGGCGCTCGGATCCTTGGGCCGTCGACGGCGTCAGCTTCGACCTGGAGCCCGGCCAGGCTTTTGGCCTGCTCGGCCCCAACGGCGCCGGCAAGAGCACGGTGGTCAAGGTCATCGCCGGCCTGATCCACCCTGACGGCGGCTCGGTTTCGCTGTTTGGCCAGCAGCCCGGCAGCCCCGCGGCTCGAGTCGAGCTCGGCTTCTCGCCCGAAGACCCTGACTTCCCCAAGTTCCTGCGCGCGGGGGAGGTTCTCGACTACTTCGCGAGCCTGCTCGGCCTGGACCATACCGAGCGGAAGAGAAGGATCCCTGAGACCCTCGCCTTCGCCGGCCTCGATAACGAGCGCCGGCAGATCCGCCAGTTTTCCAAAGGCATGAAGCAGCGCCTCGGCATCGCGCAGGCGATCCTTGGGCGTCCAAAGCTGCTGATCCTCGACGAACCGACCGCCGACCTCGATCCCCTCGGGCGTCGCGACGTGCGCGCGCTGATCGACCGCTTGAAGGACAGCGGAGTGGCCATTCTGCTCAACAGCCATCTGCTCAGCGAGGTCGAGCTCGTGTGCGACACCGTCGCGATCATGGCCAAGGGTCGCGTCCTGAAAGAGGGGACCATGAAACAGGTCGTGCCGGAAGGCAGCAACCTGGAGGACGTGTTCGTCGAGCTGATCCAGGGCCCCGGCCAGAAGCGCGACGACCTTCCGTCTTTCATCTCCGATGGAGGGAACCGACCGTGAACGGCACCATGGCGGTCGCGCGCTACACGCTGCTCGAGCTGTCGAGGCGGCGGCTGCTGCTCGTCTTCGCCTTGATCGGCGCCATCGGCATCGCGGCGCTCGGAGTCGGGCTCAAGATTCTCTACAGCCTGATCAGCTCGAACGCCGGCTCCGGCGGCTTCAGCCAATCGAAGCTGAGCACCGCCGAGCTGAACCAGGTCGTGGAGACGCTGTTCGTCTCGGAGCTGTTCGGCGCTCTTGCGATATTCGCCCTGCTCATCGCCTTCGGCATCGGCATGACGGCGATCTATCACGACCTCGACTCCGGAGCGGCGGTGAGCATCTTCTCCAAGCCGGTCTCACGCCTGGCGTACGCGGCCGGGAAGGTGATCGCCGCGGTGGCGGTCCTCGTGGTGATCGTCGGCGCGCTGGCGCTCGAGTCCAGGTTCGTCATGTTCTTGTTTGGCGGCGGCCTCGAGAACGCGCTGTGGGAAGAGGTCCTGGCCGTCGTCGCCAACACGATCGTCGTGATGCTGATCGTGCTTTCGCTCAGCACATGGGTGAACAACATCGTCGCGGCGGTGATCGCCTTTGTCTACATCGAGGTCGTCGAGGGGGTGGTTTCATACATCCACACGCTCACGGACCAGGGCGTGGTCAACAACGACATCATCAAGTACGCTTTCGACGTCCTTTACTGGCTGGTCCCCCACCAGCTGACGAGCACCGCCATCAGGGATGTCGCTGTCGCCTCAGCCCGGCTCCAGACGCGGGCCGGATCGAATGCCCTGACCGGCGTGCCGCCGGCGTCCGGCACCGGGGACATCGTCTGGTGGGCCTTCGCCGTCCTCTTCTTCTCGGCCCTGGTCTATTACTCGGTCCGGCGCCGGCAGGTCTAGATTCTGCCCGTTTTCCTCAAAAGGTAGGGACCCGGGCCGAGGAAGCCGCACGTGGCGCCGATGTGCGCGATCGAGACCCCGAGCAGCGAAGGCGGCCCGGGCAGCAGCCAGTACGCCAGGCCGAGCGGCACACCGACCAGGGCCGTCGCCAGCGTGTCGGCCCAGGGCCATCGGCCGAGCCGGTGATACAGGACGTAGGCAAGCGTCGCGACCACGAACCCGACGGGCGTCCCCCACAGCTGGCCCAGCCCGGCCTGCGCGAGCCCACGGAAGAATGCCTCCTCGAGCGGCCCGTTGACCGCATAGAACGCCGCCTGGAACCAGGCGTCGCCCGCCCCCGCGGGCACGCTCAGCGCCCTGCGCCGGCGCGCCAGCCCGAGCTGGACCGCGACGGCGGCGGCAAACATGAGGGGCGCCGCGATCAGCCCGAAGAGGAGCTGGACCGCGATCCGACCCGGGCTGAGCCCCAGCCAGCTCGCCCCGCCTGTCAACCGATACGCGATCGCGTATGCGAGCCCGAAGGGCAGCAGCCTCAGCAAGAGATCCGGCCTCATCCAGGCCCAGCTGTCGGACACCCGGGTGAGCGCCAGTCGCGTCCGGATTGCTGGAATGGCTGTATCAGGGCTCACGGCGTAGGCTTTCTCCAGTGATTTGCCGGGTGCTTTGCTTGCACTCGGAGTTTTCAGGCTAGAGGAGCCAAGGCTTGATGACGCAATTGAAGAATCACGAGCTGCCGATCGCAGCCAACGATTCGTGGCGAACCTGGCTCATGACCGGAGCCCGGCGCTTGCCCAGCGACCGCCGTCGGGTGCGTGGTTCTCATATGGGGCTCAAGAAGATGCTGGTCGAGGGCATGGGCACCGGGGGCGATAAGGCGCACGCGTGGAAGAACCTCTCCGACGCCATGGTCAGGCAGTCGGTCGGCGACGCCTTGCGGACGCTGCCCGCCGAGGAAGGCCAGCTGGTCAAGCTCGCGTATTTCGGAGGCCTGTCCAACCGGCAGCTCGCGTCGCGTTTCGGCACGACCGAAAGCAAGGTGCAGCGGCGGTTGCGCCAGGCGGTGGAGAAGATCAGCGCGCACGTCGAGCGCGGCCGTTCGATCGGCCGACGGGTGGTCTTCGGCATTGCTGTGTGGCTCTCGGGCCGGTGGCTCGGTGACGCGACCCACCATGCCGTGCAGGCCACGGCTGTGCTGGGGGCGGCCGCGATCATTGCCGCCCAGCCAACGCCGGGCGTCGCGCACATGTTTACGGGAGCCGCTCCGGCTCCGCCGGCGGCCATCGGCGCGATGGCCCAGACCACCGGATCCGGTGGCGCGCCGAACGCTCGTCACAGCTCGCCTTCTGCCGCTGCCGTGAGCGTTTCCGCCCCACCCGCGACCTGGCCGGCGATCCAGGTTCCCGCGGGGGTCAGGCTGCCCGCCGTCCCGGTCTCCCTGCCGGCGATCCAGGTGCCCGCGATGCTGTCGCTTCCACCAGTCCGCCTGCCGGTCGTACCACCGGTTGCACCGATCGTGGCCGTCAAACTCCGGCTGGCCACCTAGCCAGCTCCATCTCGCGCATAGATCACCACGCTGTCCACGGTCGCCACCGCGTGATACCGGGCCGCCACCAGGTCCGCCAGCACCGGGTAGCTGCTCATCGGGTACATCGAAAAGTCGCTCCACCCGGCGGCGGCCGTGTCGATGATGAGGGCCGGCGGGTCGGCGTCGAGATCGGCCTGGAGCAGCGGCCAGACATCAGGAGCCGTGTCCCAGTTGTTGGGCGGCAGCGCTATGCCGCGGGCAAAGCCACGCAGGAAGCCGGGGAAGCGGCCGGACATCAGGCGGTCTGACTCGACGTACAGCGCGGGCCAGTCACCCCAGACGAACACCCGCGCGGACGGCGAGGTGTGGTCACGGATGTAGGCGGCGACGGCTTCGTGCTGCGGCACCGCACCGCTGAAGTCATAGGTCAGGGGATCCGCGGTCAGGTCGAACTACCACCAGGCGGCGACCGGGACGAGGATGCCCAGCGCCGCCGCGACAACCACCGAGCGCCCGAGCGGGATGCGATCAAACGCGAGCGCCGCCAGCACGGCGAGCGGCCCCATCGCCTGGATGAAGTAATGCCAGGAAAGATGGCCTCCCGCGAGCGAGCCGGCCATCGAGATGGCGAGCCACCCGACCATCAGCCGCTCGGGCGCCTTCAGGCTCCGCCAGCGCCATGCGAACGCAAGAGCCGCGATCCAGAAGACGGCCATGTCGACGACGAATGGCACAATGCTGTCCTGCGCGCGGGACCAGACGAGCGAGGGCGTCCAGTTGTTCGAGGCGTAGCCGTACAGGGTCTCGACCGTCCAGCGCCAGAATCCGCCGAGCGAGCCACCGGCGGCGAGGACCGCCGCGCCGGCGAGAACACCGGCGACCAGCCCCAGACCGAACGATAAGGCGGCGTGCCAACGACCGGCGGCGGGCTCCAGCCAGGCCACCGCGACGACGACCAGCAGGACGTTCACTGCGGCCGACTGCCGAAATGCGCCGGCGGCCACCAGCAGGGCGCCGGCCCAAAACCAGTGGCGGCGCAGCATGACGAGGACCGAAGCGGTGAGCGGCAGCATCATGAAGATCTCGGTGTTCGATGCGAGCAGACGCGGATTGCCGGCCGCCGTCAGGAGCCCGTAGAAAAGTGCGGCGAGCAGGCCGGCTCGCGGTCTCGAAAGCTCGCGGGCGATGATGAAGATCAGCACGCAGGTCGCACCCATGGCGGCGAACCCGACGGCGTGGATCGCGGTCATCTGGTAGGCGCCGAACAGCCGGAACGTCGCGGCGTAGGTCCAGAAGATGCCTGGTGGCTTGTTGTCGACACCGCCCGTCCCGTACAGCTGGCCGCCGAGGTTCATGAGGGCGGCGATCGATCCGTAGATGGCTTCGTCGCCATCGAGAATCCTGTGTACGAAGGCGGGCACGTGTGCCACCGCGACCACGATCCCCACCAGGACAGCCCACGCGGCCGCGGGGAGATGGCGGGCCGGCCGAAGCGGCGCTTGCATGGTGGATATAAGAGTCGCTTAACGGACCTGAGGTAACTTCAGGGGTGTGACCAAGGATCGCCGGGCGTGGGTGTGGCTGGGGCTGGTGGTCGTGGTGGCTGCCCTGGCGCTCGACATCTTGCACCGACAGGATCGCACCGGAGTCGACTTCCACACCTACCTTGCGGCGGCCCGGGTGGGCCTTTGGCATGGCTGGGCGCATCTCTACGACCAGCGGATGGTCGCCCAGGAGCAGAAAACCCTGGTTCCCTACCAGCTGTCCCAGCCGTTTCTCAGCCCGCCGACCGTGGCCTGGCTTGCGGCCGGGCTGACCGGGCTTCCGTATCAAGCCGCCTATGTCGTCTGGGCGCTGCTGACGTTCACCGCCCTGGCGGGTGCCCTGGCCTGGGCGAGCGTGAGCCAGGGCGTGAGCCGCTGGGTGGCCGTCGTGGGCGCGCTCGCGCCGTGGTGGGTCATGCACGCGGTGAACGTGGGCCAGGTCGTGCCGCTGGTCGCCGCGTCGGCGGTGGTGTCGTGGCGCCTGCTGCGCGACAGGCGCGACGTCGCAGCGGGACTCGTGCTGTCGGCGGTGCTGCTCAAACCGAACACTGCCAGCCTCGTGCCGTTCGTGCTGTTGATCATCGGGCGCCGGCGCGCGTTCCTGGCGTGGCTCGGGGCCGCGGCCGCGATCGTCGTGGTAGCCGGCTGGCTGCTCGGAGCACACGGCCTCTCTCCGTACGTCGCTCAGCTGACGTCCCCGCTTCCGATCGGGGCCGACGCCCTCACGCTGCACAGCGTTCTCGGCGTCAACGGGCTGGCGCTGATGCTGGTTCGCGCCGTCATCGTCGTGGCGGTGTTCGCCGGTGCATACCGGCTGAGGGCAGAGGTCGGGCTCGCGATTCCGCTGGCCATCGTCGGGTCGCTGGTGATCGCCCCCTACCTCCACGGCTCCGACCTGTGCCTGCTGGCCGCTGCCGCCTGGATGGTGTGGGAGGCGAGGCCTGCGGCTTCGTGGAGAGTCCCGCTGGCGGCCGCGTGGGTCGTGGCGACCCCGTTCTTCTTCAACCGTGGGCTCACGCCAACGCTGAACCGCTGGCCGTGGTTCGAGCTCGCCCTGCTCCTGGCCCTGATGGTGTCCGCGTGGCGCCCCTTAACCGCCGAGGCTGACTTGAGGACTCGGGCGCCCGCATAATCAGGGCGCCCGCGCCACCCAGGGGAACCCTTTGCCACTCCACATCCACGAAATAGACGGACCACTTCGCGTGCTCGCCGGCCCGGGCACCGGAAAGACGCACGCCCTCGTCGACCTGTACGAGCAGGCCGTGCGTCGAGGCGTGGCCGCCCGCGATGAGATCCTGGTGCTCACGTTCTCGACGGGGGCGGCGGGCGAGATCGCGCGCCGCATCGACGAGCGTCTCGAGGACGATTACGGGGAGGCGTGGATCTCGACCTTCCACAGCTTCTGCGCGCGACTGCTTCGCGACCACCGCCCCGACCGTGAGAGGCTCCTGCTCAACGGCTTTCAGGAGTGGCTGGTGATGCGGCGAGTGCTGTCCGACCTGGATGCCGAGACCCTCGGCCCGCTCGACGGCGTGCGACGATCGGACGCATTCGCCCACGACCTGCTGGCGTTCGTCGCGCTGATGAAGCAGAACCTCCTCCACCCCGCGCCGCTGCTGCTGGCGGCGGAGGCCGGCGGAAGCGAGCGCCTCCGGGTCCTGGCGGGCGCCTACCAGGCCTACCAGCACAGGCTCGAGCAGGCTCGCATGGTCGACTTCCGCGACCTCATCTCGGGCGCGATCGAGCTGCTCCAGTCACGGGCCCCCCTGCGGGACGCGATGCGGGCGAAATTCCGGCTGGTGCTGGTCGATGAGTTCCAGGACGTCGACCCCGCCCAGTTCGAGCTCCTCCGCCTCATCGCGCCGCCCGAGAGCCGGCCGCGGATCGTGGTGGTCGGCGACCCCGACCAGTCGATCTATGGGTTCCGCGGCACAGTGCCGCGCCTGCTCAGCCATGACTTCGTCACGGCGTACGGCGCCCCCACCGTGCAGCTCGAGGATTGCAAGCGCTGCTCTCAGGAAGCGCTGGATGCGGGCGAGCGGCTGCTGGCTGCCACGCAGCCCGGCCGCGCACCGCGGCGCCTGCGCGCGATTGACGTGCACGCCGAGCCGGCCGTCATCGTCGCGCGCGAGGGCGATCCCGTCGACGAGGCGTTCTTCGTCGCCCGCGAGATCAAGCGCCTGCAGGCCGAAACGCCGGGCTTGCGGTGCGCCGATTTCGCCGTCGTCCTCCGCAGCACGACGGCGCTTGGAGCGCCGTTCGAAGAGGCGCTGCGGGCGCTCAGCCTTCCTTACGAGGTGCGCGGGTCCGGGGCCACCGCACGCAATGAGGTGGTTCGCTTTCTGATCGGATACCTCGAGTCCCTGCGGCGCCCCGACGACTCCGAGGCTTTCGAGGGTGCGCTCGCCTCCAGCCTTGGTGGCGTCGGGGCGCGGACGGTCAGCCGTCTGCGGGCCCACGCCCGCGAGAGAAGCCGGCCGCTGCTGCGGGTCGTGCGCCGGCTGATGTACGTGCTGGCGGCGCGGGATCCGGCACGATACCCGCTGCCCTGGGGCGGCGAGGCTCCGGCCGAACACGCGGCAGACCCGGACTACCTTCCGTTTCTCACCGAGGGCGAGCTCGACCGCCTGCACTCGGCGATGGTCGTGCGGCATCGCCTGCTCGCCCGGACTGCATCACTGCCGCTGGCGAGCCTGGCCTACTCGGCGCTGATCGAGGACGGTGCTATGCGCCGGCTCCTCGACCTCGACCTGCCCGAAGAGCAGCGCGAGGAGGCGATCGCGGATCTGCGCGCGACGATCGATGGTCTCGAGGCGATCGAGAGCGTGCACGAGAGGCTGCACGGCGCCAAGCCTTTGCTGGGCGACATCACAGGGTCGCTGGAGACGCTGCTGGCGGGAGCCGCGGACGACAGCGAGGCGGCGCCGGCCAGGCGCGACGCGGTCCAGGTGATGACCGTCCACCAGGCCAAGGGCCTCGAGTTCGACGTCGTGTTCTGCGCCGGATTCGCCCACGGCTTGTTCCCGCTGGAGGCCCGGCCCCATCCGCTGCTCGACGCGACCGATCGCGCCTGGCTCGAAAGCTTCAAGGTTGGTTTCATGCCGTCGTGGCCTTCGGACCCCGACGGCCACCTCGCGGAGGAGGCTCGACTCGCCTTCGTCGCGATGACGCGCGCGCGACGCCGCCTGTACATCACGTTCGCCGACACGTACCTGAGGCAGGCGGGCCAGTCGGTTTTCCTGGACATGGCGGCGCCTGAGGCCGAGGTGCGGGAGCTGACAAGGGCGTCGGCCCGGCTCGAGCCCGCCGACGTCCTGCTGCCACGCGAGGCTGAGGTCCTCATCGCATCCCACCCTGCCGGCGTCACCGAACGTGTGGTGGCGCGCGCCGCGTCGCTCGGCCTCGACGTCGAGTTCCTCGCCGACCGCGAGTCGGGAGAGCCTTTCGAGCCGTACGGGGAAGGCCGCAACCCTGAGGCGGTGGAGATCGACCACTTCAGCCCGACGACGCTCAACGACTACCTCAAGTGCCCGCGGCTTTACTGGTACAACCACCACCCCGGGCTCGTCGACGAGCCGCGCTCGGTGGCGATGGAGCGTGGCGGCTTCCTGCACGAGGTCCTCGAGGACTTCCATGCTCAGGAGGGCGAATGGCGGCCGCTGGAGGGCGACCAGCAGCGCGAGTGGCTGGAGTCCGCGCTGCAGCTTCATCTCGACGGGTATCTCTCGCGCATGGAGGGCGTGCTCGATCGCAAGCGCGAAGAGAAGCAGGTGCGGTCGCTCCTGGGCAACTACATCCGGTTCGTGACCGGGATGCAGGTGATCCGCCGCCTGCGCACCATCGCCATCGAAAGGCGGTTCCGTCTGCGCCTCGAGGGCGTCGACATCGTGGGCAAGATCGACCGCATCAACGACGTCGGCGACGGCGAGGTCGAGGTCGTCGACTACAAAACCGGCTCGGGCAAGCCGATGCGCTATGCATACGAGGCTTACTTCGGACCCGACCTGTACGACGTGCAGCTCGCCCTTTATTACCTCGCGTGCAAGGACGGGGTGGACGACGAGGGCAACCCGCTCGCGTTTCAGCCCCGCTTTCTGTCTCTTTGGTACCCGAAGGATTGGGTCTGGGGCGGCATGCGGCAGGACATCTTCAGCGTGGGCCGCCCGGCCGGCCTCAAGGAATATCGCGAGAAGCCGCTCACGGCCGCAGACCTGGAGCGCAGCCGGTCCGTGGTTCTGAAAGCGATCGAGCGCATTAAAGGTGGCCACTTCGAACCCGCGCCCCGCGATCTGCCGGGGACCTGTGTCACCCGTTTCGGCTCGTGCCCGCACGCCGCCCTGTGCACCTACGGCGGAGCCCCGCCCGAATGAGCGCAACCCGCCTGGACAGTCCGCGGCTCAGCGCCGAGCAGGCGGCGGCCGCTCATGTGGGGCCGGACGGCGCATTCCTCATCGCGGCCGGTCCCGGCACCGGAAAGACGTTCACCGCGACCGAGCGTTTCTGCTGGCTCGTCGAGCGAGGCGTGGCTCCGAATGAGATCTTGACGGTCACCTTCAACGACCGGGCGGCGCAGGAGCTCCGCCAGCGCATCACTGACGAGCTGGCCGCACGCCGGCCGGACCTGGGCCGCCAGGCGCTGGATGGAACCTGGATCGGCACCTTCCACGGCACCTGCGCGCGCCTCCTCGACGAGTTCGCGTACCTGGTGGGGGCTCCCCGCGAGATGAGGGTCCTGGACGAAACCGGGCAGCGCCTGTTCGAGCAGGAGCTCATCGCCAGGTTGCGCAGCGGGGCGGCGACACCGGTCGATCCCGACTCGTTCACGGCCCTCTCGGTGGAAGACCTCGACGATCTGCTCCGCTCCGGCCTCCGATTCCTGCTCAAGCTCAAGGGCCGCGGCATCAACCCGGAGCGCTTTGAGCGTCGCGCGCTGGAGCTGCACGCCGAGCAGTGGGCCCTGCGGCCGGCCGCCGGCTCCAACGGCTCCGGGGGGCCGGACCCGGCCAAAGCCGAGCTCGAAGCGATCGAGGTCCTGTCGCTGGTCTACCGCGCGTATGAAGAGGCGCTGCACATCGCGGGCCTGCGGGACTTCGACGACCTGATCCTCGAGGTGATCGACGCCCTGGAGCGAGTCCCGGAATTTCGCCGCCTCTGCCGCGAGCGTTTCCGATATCTGCTCGTCGACGAGTTCCAGGACACCAACCGCATCCAGCTCGACCTCATCCGGCTGATGGCAAAGGAGGGTTTCGGCAACGTGTCGGTGGTGGGCGACGCCAAGCAATCGATCTACGGATGGCGCGACGCGGAGATCGAGAACATCCGCAGCCGCTTTCCGGGCAGGCGGCTTCCCCTGACGCACAACCGCCGCTCGTACCAGGGCATCCTCGACTGCGCGACCGACTTCATCCGGCACGACCGGGATTTCGCGTCGGAGCCGGAGCTGGTCGCGACGCGCGGGCTCGGGGCTGGCCGGCCCGTCAGCGTGGTCATGGCGCCGGACTCGCGAACGGAGGCACGGTCCGTGGCCGAGGCGATCCGCCGGCTCCACGTCAGCGGTCGGCCGCTTCGCGATATCGCTGTGCTCGCCCATTCGATCCGTATGCTCCCGCGCGAGTTCGAGGACGAGCTCCGACGGCAGGGGATCCCGTACATGACGAGCGGCGGCTCCGGCTTCTTCGACAGGCAGGAGATCAAAGACGTCCTCGCGCTGCTGCGGCTCACCGACAACCCGATGGACGACGGAGCGTTGGTGCGCATCCTGCAGGGACCGATCGTCCGTCTGGACGACGACGGGATGTACCGGCTGGCGGCTCGGCGCAGCGGTCGCTCGGGCATGCGCCTGCGCGACTGCTTCGACGAATCCGCGCGCGACGGCTTTCCCGAGATGGAGCCGAAGGTCGCCGCGTCAGCCCGGCATCTCGTCGATCTCACCGACCACATGAGCCGTCTTCGTGACGCGCTGACCGTGGCCGACATGCTCAACCGTTTGCTGGAGCAGAGCGGATACCTGCGGTGGGCGGAGCTGCGAGCGCAGCGCGACGGCAGCCCGCGCGCCCTGCTGAACCTGCGCAAGGTGTTTCAACTGGCTGGGCGGTTTGAGCGCGACCTCTCGCTGGCCGGGATCGGCGATTTCGTCCGCCACCTCGACCAGGTGATCGACGCGGAGCTGCCGGTCGGAGAAGCCGCGGAGGAATCAACCGGCACCCAGGCGGTGTCACTGCTGACGATCCATGCCGCCAAGGGACTGGAGTTCCCTGTGGTGTTCCTGGTCAACCTGCGGCCGCCGCGTCCGCGCGATACCGAGAGGTTGTTCTTCGATCCGGACGGCCTCGGGTTCGTGATCAAGAACTGGCGAGGCGAGAAGCACCCGCGGTTCGTCGAGACATCGCCGGGCGCGCCGGCTGTCGCTCTGGCGATCGGCGAGCGACGTCGCATCGTCTACGTCGGGCTGACCCGCGCCAAGGACTCGCTGTACGTCACCGCGACCCGCGACGAACCTTCGGCACAGTCGATCGGTGCCAACGGCACGGACCAGGATGATCACTTCGCGGAAATCCTCAGCTGGGCCCTTGCCCATCCCGAGTCGGCCGCGGTCGTCGAGGCCGAGCAGCTCGAGCTGCCTGTGCCGCGGGTCGCCAACGGCCAAGTCAGCGGCGACCCCGCGGTCGTGGAGGCGGTCCTGGATCGGCTGGAACAGATCCTGCCTCGTGCCGCGGCGCTCGCTCCGCCGGCTCCGATGGTCGAGCTCAGCTTTTCTCAGCTGCACGATTTCGAGGTCTGCCCGGTGCGGTACCGGTTCAGCCAGGTGTGGAGAGTGCCGGCTCCGCCCGACGAGCTGCAGCCGCGGCACGTTCGGGCCATGGGCTCGACCGAGCTCGGCGCCGCTGTCCACGAAGCACTGGCCTCGTGGCACCGCGACGGAGGCGACCTGCTCGCGCTGTACCGAGGACCGGAAGGCGGCCGCGAAATGCTCACGCGTTACTTGACCCAGCCGCTAGCCCGGGCGCGAACCCTGGCTGTCGAGGTCGGATTCAGCATGAAGGTGGGCGGCACGCGGGTGCGAGGGTTGGTCGATCGCGTTTGCGAGCTGGACGGCAAGCTCTTGCTCGTCGATTACAAGACGAACGCCACCCTGGATGCGGCGCTGATGGAGGCCTATTCAACCCAGCTGCGCCTCTATGCGGTCGCCGCTGGTCGCGGCCTGTTGCCCGGCGGGTCGGACCCTGGCCTCGTCCTGTTCGACATGCGGCGCGGTGAGCGCCACGACATCGCGGCAGACCAAGCGGGCGTGGAGGCGCGCGTGCTCGCCGCTTCGACCCTCATCGCCGCCGGCGACTTCAGCCTGCGTCCTGAGCATGCGGCGAGGCCGTGCACGCTGTGCGCATACCGGCCCATCTGTCCTGACTCGCTCGTACCTTCAAGGGGTTGAGCTCGAGCGAGGAGCTGCGCGAGAGATATTTCGAGCGCCGGCAGATCAAAGAGGCGATCGCGTTCGCCGAATCCGGCGGCATCGCGGTGCACCGCAACTTCGACCACTACCACGGCTCGACCATCCGGGGCTTCACGCGCGAGCGACCGTTCCTGCACGTGATCGGCCTGCGGCCGGTCCTCGAGGAGTGGGGGCGCCGGCACGGCCTTCGCCCGGAGTGGATCCAGCCCGAGAAACGCCGCCGCGTCGCGCACTACGACGTCTTCGGGGCACACGCTGAAGCGCTCATGAAGCGCGTCCAGGGGGCGTCTTGACACGCTTGACGCGGTGCGTTATAATGCGGTGCGTCAAGAAATTAAGCACTGCCGAGGAGGCATCGATCATGAGCACTGAGTTTTCCGACACCGCAACCACCGTCCAGGAGATCGCCGTCGGAGCTGCCAAGGCAGCCGCGGAGGTCGCGTCAGACCCGATGGGATCGGCGCGCAAGCAAGTCAAGGGCTTCGAGCGCAAGGGCGCGCCCACCGTGCGCAGGATCAACCGCCGCTTCAACGCCCGGATCAACGCGCTGGTGCCTGAGAAGGTCACCGTCTGGGGCCTCAAGGTCGACGGCGAGCTGCCCGAGAAGATCGCGATCAAGGGTCTGCACCTGGTCAAGCTCCAGGCGCGCCGCCACGACGTCGTCGGCGACGTCGCAAAGCGCACGCTGCGGATCTTCCACTCTTCGTTCAAGACGATCGCTCGGACCGCGACCCGCTTCGAAGTGGCGAGCTCGCTGACCGCGCACCGCCCGGCGGCTGCCAAGCCGGCAATCCGTACCTCGCGCCGGCGGCGCCGTCGCACCGTCCGCCGAGCCGCGTAACAGCTGAAACCCAGAGGGCGCCCAAGGGCGCCCTTCTCGTTATTGGCCGCCGAGCCTGCTGATCCATTCATGGCCGGGATGGACCAGGGTGAGGGCGGTCACCAGCCACTCCCGTGACGTTGCGTCCAACAGCGGCAGCGCTCCTGCAAAGTCTTGGACGTCTTTCGGCCGCATCGAGCGGGCTTTGAACAGCAAGGCCACCTCTGGCGCGATGTATGGGAGCCCTTCTGCAGTCCGGCGGATGAGAGTGGCATACGGAAGCCGCAGGCTTCGTTCGCGTCTGCAGATCCAGGTGGCGCCTTCGTGCGGCTCGCGGAACACGTCGAGGCGATACACCCCGGTCGCCGGTTGCCTCAGCCAGGTCTGGTGAGTCAAGGCCAACGCGTGTTGGTCACCGACCGACCACCGAAGGCCACCGCCGACAAGGTCGAACTCATCAGGCGCAAGCGCCTGCCGGACCATCCCGAAGTCTCCGGCAGGTATCGCAACCTCGATGTCTTCGTGGACTCTGGAAACGGTGCCGCGGAACAAGTCGAGCGCCCAGCCCGCCGCGATGGCCCAGGAAACGTCCAGGCCGGCCAGGCGGTCCGCAACCTCATTCGGGCTCCACGGCTCCCAGACCACCTCGCCCAGCGGCACGCCGCCGCCGGGAAGAGA
>JBOHUP010000246.1:0-2891 GCA_050734615.1 Candidatus Dormibacteraceae bacterium
GTTTCAAAGTCTTTTAACCCAAGGTTGAGGGATGGGCTCCCTGCGCGAGCACCATCTCAATCCGCAACGAGACTCAGAAGACGCTGGCGCAGAATCGTCTCGGCGTCTCGAACGATATCGGCGACCACCTGGCCGGCTGGCACGATTTCGTGGATCAGCCCGGCCGACTGGCCGTAGTAGATCACCGCCTCCTCTATATCGCCTTTGCGCCGAGCTTCGCGCATGACAGGAACCACCTCGTGCCGGCGACGGCGGAGGTCGTTGGCCCGGCCGAGCCATCGCTCAACGACTCGGTTTCGCGCCAGCCGCTCGACTGCGCCCGGCCACTCCACGCCAAGCATTATGTCGGCGAGGTCCGTAACTACAGTGTCGGTTCCGTCGCTGCGAACGATCAACTGCTTGACAGCCTCGTGGGCCGGCGCCTCGACTGTCGCCAGGAACCGCGTACCGATGAGCACGCCCGCCGCGCCGAAAGCCAGCATCGCAGCCAGGCCCCGTCCATCGGCTATGCCCCCTGCGGCCAGCACCGGAACCGGTGCGACCGCACTGACCACCATCGGGACGATGACGACAGTCCCGACAAGCCCGATGTGACCACCACCATCAGTACCCTGGGCAACGATCATGTCGGCCCCGGCTGCGGCGGCTTGCGTGGCGTCCGGGACCGTCGGGACCATGTGCATGACCTTGATCCCGTGCTCATGAGCGCGTCCGAAAATGGCGGTCAGGTCCTGGTCGTCTCTCGGCCAGGCAGTGGACAGGACGCTTGGGCGCGCTTCGAGCACAGCGTTGATTTGATCTTCATCGGCGCCATGCAGCAGGAGATTGAGTCCGAACGGCCGATTCGTTCGGTCACGAATCGCCCTGGCCAGCACCGGAATTTCGCTACCTTCGGTGGCGCCGACACCGAGAATGCCCAACCCGCCCGCGTTGCAGATCGCGGCCACAAGTTCGGGCGAGGTGTCACCGGCCATCCCGGCCTGGGCGACGGGGTGCTTGATGCCGAGAAGCTCGTTGAAGGCGGTCTTGATCACCCAAGCATTGTCGAACGTTCCGGCCGTTCAGCTTGGCCGGGACACTCCGTGAGAGACATGTCCTGTCCAGGCAACGACGGTCGATCTCCCCCTTAACCCAAGTTCACGGTTCGAGTCCCCGAACTGTGCCCGGCCGAGGCTGTCGCGATTCCCCATGAGCGCGTGCGGCGGTCGGGTGTACTGCTAACCGAGTGTCGAGCGCGGCACCAGCTTCATCGTCGTCGATCGCGACTCGGGCGTCAGCACGCTGTCGAGGATTCTTCCAGCGTAGAGGCCGTATTTGGCCCGGTAGGCGCTGTCGACCTCGCCATCCACGCTGCGGTCGGCGTCGACCAAGGTGACGTCCTTCTCGAGGCGGCCGGCCCGGATCCGGCCCTCATGCGTGTCCTGCGCGCCACGGAACCAGGCCGCCTGCCTGCCCTTTGAGGCCGATCGGACATAGATGCCGTCGCCGTGGCGCACCGCCCAGATCGTGACGGGACTTCGCATCGTACCGTCGTGACGAAACGGAGCGATCTGCATCTCTTCGGCGTTCGAGATCTTCGTCAGCTCGTCCTTGGTCCACTCGCTCACCGGCGCGTCTCCCTTGACCACATCCGCACCAGTTGACTTGATCGCGCGCTGCTCCTTCATCGCCTTGCGACCCCCCCACGCCTAGCCTTCCTCGATGGGTGGCGCGGCTCCGTACTCCTGGTCGCTGACGTGGGCTCCCCAGTTCGCGGCGTTGCCGTGGTCGTCGACCTGCTGCAGAGCGAGGTGCGTCATGAAGCGATTCGGTGCGGCTCCGTGCCAGTGATGCTCGCCAGGCTCGAAGAAGACGCGGTCGCCCGGGCGGATGACTTCGATCGACCCGCCACGGTGCTGCACGAGGCCGGCGCCCTCAGTGACGTAGATGGTCTGTCCGTTGGGGTGCGTGTGCCAGGCTGTTCGCGCGCACGCCGGTAAACCAATCGCTCGGCCCCGCCGTGGTCGCGATGCTGTTTTTTGTGATCTGCATACCACTACGATGCGCCTTCAATGCAAGCTGGCGTCAGCTGAAATTCCGCAGGGCCGGCCACGCTGCGTTGATGGACTCGCGCAGGTTCGTGCAGACCAGGATCGGGGCGCCCTGGTCCAGGTTCTCGATCGAATACGGGATCGTCACCGTACCGGCGCGAGTGATCGTCCCGCAGAGAAACGCGAGATCGCTCGGGTTGTAACCCACGGTCACCAGCGTGGTGGCGTCGAGGTCGGCCGGCTTCCAATACCAGAAGTTGAGGTGGGGACTGATCGCCTGCGGCAGATGCTCGCTGGCGCCGTAGATGTCGATGGCGCCCGCCTGGCCGTCGATGCTCGCGAGGATGGCTGCCTTGGCCCGTTGCGCGGGAGGAAGCCCGTTGTAGACGGCGCCCACCTGCGCGGTCATTTCCGGCCAGCCGACCGTATTGGCGTAATCGGGGTTCAGCTTGTCGATCTGGAACTTGTGCATCGAAGACGGCGGGATCACGGGCAGGAGGATGGGAAGCAGCACGGCGGCCTCGAGAATGCCGCCTCCGATCACCAGGCCGACCACCCATTGTCGGCGCGCCTGCGACACCACTCTCTCGACCGCCAGGCATCCGGCCGCCAGCACGATCGGGATCGTCGGCCCGGGGTAATACCCCTTCCCAACCGGCAGGAACAGGACGATCACGACGATCGTGAGCACGCCCATCGGCCGCAGACGCCGGTTGCGCAGAAGGAAGATCAGCCCCGCGACCCAGAGCGGCAGCAGGAGCGGGCCGATCGTGAGAAGGAACAACTCGACGAAGGAGGCGATGCCACCACCTTGCGAGATGTCGGAGCCGTGATTGCGTATGTACGTGAGCGTGGGAAACC
>JBOHUP010000247.1:0-4355 GCA_050734615.1 Candidatus Dormibacteraceae bacterium
TTGAGATGAAGGTGGACGTGGTCGAGCGCCTCGGCTCCGACCAGTTCCTTTACGGGATGGTGGGCGGCGACCAGGTGACCGCGCGTGTCGATCCGCGCATGAGCGTTCAGGTGGGCGAACGGGTTCGTCTCGGGCTCGACACGCGAACCCTGCACTTCTTCGAAGCCGAGAGCGAAAAGGCCCTGCTCTAAGCAGGTCGCCCCAGCCGTTTCTCGGCGTGGAAAGAGTGCGCGCGCTGGAGGATTTCGATGCAGCGCGCTCTCGCGCCTTTCTTCGCGCCATCCGCTCCGCGTTGACCGGAGGCGCCCGGACGCTCCAGTCGATGGAGCCGATGCTCAGGGCCGCAGGGCTCGAGGGCCGCGCCTTCGGCGGCGTCCAGCAGATCCCCCTCGATCGGATCGTCGGCTCCGTGGCGCCAGAGGCCAAGGCAAGCGATTTCGACCCCGGTTTCCTCCCCATCAACCGCCGGTTGCGCGACCGGTGGACGCGCATCTATCGCGAGATGGTCGAGGGTGGCGAGCTGCCCCCGATCGACGTCTACCGCGTCGACGGCGGCTACTACGTGATCGACGGTCATCATCGAGTCTCGGTCGCCAGGACCCTCGGCCGAGCGACGGTCAGCGGGCGGGTGATCGACGTCAAGACCCGCGCCCCGCTGCCATCAGACGTCGATGCCGAGGCGCTGCTCCGGGCGGCGGAATATGCGGCTTTCCTGCAGACCACCCAGCTCCATCGGACACGACCGCGGGCTCGTCTGGAGTGCAGCCGCCTCGGCCGGTACGACGAGATCCTCAGCCATATTCTCGGCCACGGCTACTTCCTCGCGATCGAGCGGCACCGCGAGGCGCCGATCCAGGAAGCCGCCGCCAGCTGGTACGACGTCGTGTATCACCCGATCGCTGAGGCCATCCGCAAATACAAGGTGCTGGACCAGCTTGCGGGCTGGACAGAGGCGGACGTCTACGTCGAAGTCACGCGGCGCTGGATGGCGTCGAGCAAGAAGGGTGAGCCGGCCGGGCCCGACCCGGCTGTCGAGGCGTTGCTCAGAGAGCACGCGCGGCGCTGGTGGCGGCGGCGGCGCAAGATTCGCCTCACAGCTTGATCGGGATCATCTTCGGACCACCCGGCAGCGGCAAGGGCACGCAGGCGGCGCGCCTCGAGCAGGACCTTCACCTGAAACACCTTTCGACCGGGGACATCCTGCGGGCCGAGGTCGGCCGCGGCACCCCCATCGGGCAGCAGGTGGGGAGGATCATCGAGGCCGGCGATCTCGTGCCGGACGAGCTGATCGTCGACATCGTGCGTACGCGCCTGCCCGAAGCCGAGAAGGGGGCCGGAGTCCTGCTCGACGGTTTCCCTCGCACGGTGGCGCAGGCCGAGGCGCTGCGGCAGATGCTCACGGACGAGGGCCATGCGATCGATTTCGTGCTCGCGCTGGACGTACCCCAGGACCTGCTCGTCGACCGCATCCTGCACCGCGCCGCGATCGAGGGCCGTCAAGACGATACGCGTGAAGCGATCGCCGAGCGGATGCGCGAATACCACAAGCTGACCGAGCGCGTGCTCGATCATTTTCGAAAGCAAGGCGTGCGGGTCGAGGAGGTCGACGGGACCGGCAGACCGGACGAGGTTTTCGAGCGGATCCGCACCAGGCTGGAGGACCGATAGCCGGCCGGCCAAGGGCCTCCCGCGGTGACCTTCGGTAACTTTTCGACTAGGAGCTCGGCGAAATGCCTTCCGGGTCCGGCTTCAGGAACAGCGCGGCCAGGGGAGGCAGCGTCAGGGTGAGGCTGTGCCGGTGCCCGTGCATGGCTACGGGCGCCGCGTCGACCCCGCCGAAGTTGCCCTGCCCGCTGCCGCCGTATAGCGGCGCGTCGCTGTTCACAAGCTCGCGCCAGTGGCCGGCTTGCGGAACGCCGATCTGGTAGTTGTGTCGCGGCACGGGCGTGAAGTTGAAGATCGCGACCAGGATGTCCGAGGCCTGCCGGCCGCGCCGCACCAGGCTGAGCACGCTCTGGTCGGCGTCGGTGACGTCGATCCACGAGAAGCCCGCCGGCTCGAAGTCCAGCTCGTGCAGCGCCTTCTCCTCGCGGAGGATGCGGTTCAGGTCGCCGACCCACAGGCGCAGGCCGCCGTGCATGGGCTGGTCGAGCAGGTGCCAATCGAGGCTCTGCTCGTGGTCCCACTCGTGCCACTGCCCGAACTCGCCGCCCATGAAGATCAGCTTCTTGCCGGGCTGGGCGTACATGTAGCCGTAGAGGAGACGCAGGTTGGCGAATTTCTGCCAGTCGTCGCCCGGCATCTTGGCGATCAGCGAGCCCTTGCCGTGCACGACCTCGTCGTGGGACAGAGGCAGCATGAAATTCTCGGTGAATGCGTACAGCATCCGAAACGTCAGCTCCTGCTGGTGGAACTTGCGATGAACGGGCTCTTGCGACATGTAGGCGAGCATGTCGTGCATCCATCCCATATCCCACTTCATGCCGAAGCCAAGCCCTCCGACATAGGTCGGACGGGAGACCTGCGGCCACGATGTCGATTCCTCGGCGACCGTCTGGACGTCGGGCTGCTCCTTGTAGACCTCGATGTTGA
This sequence comes from Candidatus Dormibacteraceae bacterium, assembly GCA_050734615.1. Classification (GTDB taxonomy): domain Bacteria; phylum Chloroflexota; class Dormibacteria; order Dormibacterales; family Dormibacteraceae; genus DASXBJ01. Next base: position 2,593 of record JBOHUP010000247.1, read on the forward strand.
AGCGGCGCAGGAAGTCGACTGCCTCGAGGTTCTCGTTGCCGCCGAACTTGTTGGGGATCCAGTCGCCCTGCTTGCGGGAATAGTCGAGGTAGAGCATCGACGCGACCGCGTCGACGCGCAGCCCGTCCGCGTGGTAACGGTCGAGCCAGCACAAAGCGCTGCTCAGGAGGAACCCACGGACCTCGTTGCGGCCGTAGTTGAAGATGGAGCTCCCCCAGTCGGGATGCACGCCAAGCCGAGGGTCGGCGTGCTCGAACAGGTGCGTGCCGTCGAACATCTGGAGGCCGAACTCGTCGGCGGGGAAGTGCGAGGGCACCCAGTCCAGGATCACGCCGATTCCGTTCTGGTGCAGGTAGTCGACCAGGAACATGAAGTCCTGCGGCGTGCCGTAGCGCGAGGTCGGAGCGAAGTAGCCGGTGACTTGGTAGCCCCACGATCCGTAGAAGGGATGCTCCATCACCGGCATGAACTCGACGTGGGTGAAGCCCATCCTGCTGACGTAGTCGGCCAGGCGCGGCGCGAGCTCGCGGTAGGTGAGCGAACGGTTCTGCTCCTCCGGCACTCGCATCCACGAGCCGATGTGCACCTCGTAGACGGACCAGGGGGCCTGCCGCCCGTTCGATGCGCGGCGGTTGGCCAGCCAGCCTTCGTCGCCCCACTGGTAAGAGAGGTCCCACACGATCGAAGCCTGGCGCGGGGGCGCTTCCGAGAACGCGGCGAACGGATCGGCCTTGTCGGCCCCGGCGCGAGTCACTCGCGAGTGGACGTAGAACTTGTAAAGCGCCCCGTGCTTGACGCCCGGGATGAAACCCTCCCAGATGCCCGACTGCTCGCGCGGATACAGGCCGTTGGCGGACTTTTCCCAGCCGTTGAAGTCGCCGATCACGCCGACCGCGTCGGCGTTGGGCGCCCAGACGGCGAAATAGGTGCCCTCGGGCTGGCTCGACACGTGCGCGCCGAGCTTGTCGAACAGATGGCTGTGCGTCCCCTCGTTGAAGAGGTGCAGGTCGAAGGGGCTGATCAGGGAGCGCGCGATCATGCCGGCGTCACCAGGTCCAGGATCCCACGCAGGGGGATGCGCACCCAGTCCGGGCGCAAATTCAGCTCGTAGCGAAGCTCGTACAGAGCCTTCTCCAGGAGCATCGTGTTCAACTGCAGCTCGAGATCCTCCTTGGCGTGCGGCACGAAGGTGGCATCCCCGGTGGCAGTGAGGTAGCTCTTCAAGAAGGCCGCCGAAACACAGTCGACCCAGAACCGAGCCCACTCCTGCAGTGCAGGCTGCCTCTCCGGCGCAATCTGCTCTGATCGTAGGGCCACGCTGGCCGCGTACGCGAACGAGCGCAGCATTCCGGCCACGTCGCGAAGGGCCAATCGCTTGAGGCGCCGCTCGTACAGCGTCCGGGTTGGCTCGCCCTCGAAATCGATGATCGCGAAGTCATGACCCGTGTAGAGAACCTGCCCGAGGTGGTAGTCGCCGTGAACTCGGATCCTGGTCGAAGTCAGCCGATGTCCGAGGAAGCCGCGAAGGATGGAGGCGATGCGAGGCTCGAGGTCCAGCACCGCCTTAGCCTCTTCGCGCGCGGCCGGCGCGAGCCGGCCCATCTGCGTGCGCAGGAGGTCGGTGCTCCGCATGGACAGTCCGCTCAGCGACTGATACATCGAACGCTGGTCCTGCAGCGATACTCTTTCCGGCGCAAAAGCCGGGTCTGTCGGATCGGACGCGAGCGCCGCGTGAAGTTCGGCCGTGCGCCGCCCGAGGAGCC
>JBOHUP010000248.1:0-4239 GCA_050734615.1 Candidatus Dormibacteraceae bacterium
CGATCATCCCGGTGGCGCTGCCCTGGAGCAGCGGCTGGAAGACGGCCAGCGTCATGAGCTCATATATCCAGTTGGCCGGCTGGACATGCGCCGTGAGGCTGGTCAGCGTTCCGGAGAAAACAATCAGCGTCTCGGCCAGGCTGAAACCAAGACCCGATGCGATGCCGAAGACCAGTCCGTCGACCGTCTCGGGGAAGTCTGCCCGGTTGGGCAGGAAGATCGCCGGGAGCGGCTTGAGCGCCTCCTGGACCACGGGCAGCACGAGACCGAGCAGGAGCAGCCCGCCCACGCTGATCCCGGCGTTCGCGAGCGGGTTGCCGGCGTCCTGGAACGGTTGGCTGACCAGCCGTTCCAGCACCGTAGCCACGATGCCGACGACGATCCCGCCGCCGATCGTGAAGCCGAGCACGATCGCGGGCTCGTCGCGGTACACCTGGGCCTCGTACAGATAGATCAGATAAAGGACCGGGACGAGGAAGGCGGCGACCAGGATCGCGGCGGTGATCAACCCTGCCGCGTACAGGAGCAGGATCCCGCCGAGGCCCACGATGAACGCCCACCGGAACTCGTGGACCTTGTGCTGGCCGAGATGTGGAAACAGGGTCGTGAAGACTGATGGTTGCGCGACGTGCTCGGCCGGGTGAGCCGCGTATCTGCGCACGCGAGTCTTCGCGTTGCCCACCTCTTCGATCGTGCCCTGGTGCGCGCCGCAGCGAGTGCAGAAGACGCCGTCAGGCACGTCGTGAGCACAATGGTCACATCGCACGGGCTACCTCCTCAGGACCTGGACCGTTCCGGGCGGTAACGATAGGGCTCGGCGCCCGAGTTAGCTGGGCTTAGCGCCCTCGGCCTCAGCCGAGCCTTCCGGCACCCAGCCACGGTTGAAATGGCAGCTGTAGTGACCGGGGTGCTTCTCGAAGTAGCGCTGGTGGTATTCCTCGGCCCGCCAGAAGGTGGTGGCCGGAACGATCTCGGTGACGATCGGGCGGTCGAAGAACCTCTGCGTCGACTCCTTGGACTGGCGCGCTGCCGCCTCCTGCTCGGAGTTGTGGAAAAAGATCGACGAGCGGTACTGGTGACCGTGGTCGGGGCCCTGGCGGTTCAGAGTCGTGGGATCGTGCATGTTCCAGAACGCGTTGAGGAGCTCGTGGTACGTCACCTTGGCGGGGTCGTAGGTCACCTCGACCGCCTCGGCGTGGCCGGTGCGCCCGGAGCACACCTGCTCGTAGGTCGGGTCGTCGCGGGTGCCGCCCTCGTAGCCTGACACGGCTTCGATCACGCCCGGCACCTGGTTGAAAAGGTTCTCGACGCCCCAGAAGCATCCGCCCGCGAAAGTGGCTTTTTCCATCTCACGGCCAACAATACGCGCGGCCCGCTCCCCGTATTCGCGAGGGCCGCAGCCTCATGCCGCTCGAACGGTGGGCGAAATCCGCGTTGCGCTCACGCGCCAGTTCGCCGTCCGTGGCGCGTCAAGCGACAGAGAACGATGAGCGCAACCCAGATCCAAGTCGGCCTGGCGGTGGTCACATCCCTCTTTGCCCTGTGGGCCGCCGTCTTCACCACCCGCGCCGACAGGGCCTCGCGGCGGGCGATCAAGATCGCGGACAGCCGGTGGGAGGTCTCCACCAAACCTGTCCCCCACCTCACGTTCCTGAGCCCTCCAGGCCTCGGCCAGCCGATCGAGGTGGAGATCGAGAACCTGGGCGGGACACTCGCGACGGGCGGCGTCATCGTGCAGGCCGCCGACGATCTCTATGCGGGGGAGCTGACCCTGGGCGAAAAGTCGCCGCCACGGCGGATCCAGCTCCAGCCCGCCATGAAGGCATGGCAGAGGTCGACCCAACCCCGCTGCCTGCTGCTGGTGGCCCGCGACGTGGGCGGGCGGTGCTGGGATTCCCTCGACGGCGGCAAAGAGGTGAGGGATCCCCGCAAGTGGCTGAACGCGCAGCTTCGCGAGCTGCGCCTGCAAGGCGTGGTCGACTTCCCCGCGATCGCCGGGCCGAACAAGCGCTGATCAGCCTCTAGATCACGGAAGGAACCGGCGAGAGCTCACTGCGAGCGTCCCCGGCGCCATAGCCCTCGACCCCCGTGACCATGACCAGGACGACGGCTGTCACGAGCACGATGTCCGTCCCGCTCGCAGGGATGCCCTGGCCCAACGCTCTGGTCGCGAGTCCGACAACGTCCGGGAGCACGACGGTGGCGAGCGCCAGGAAGCATCCTCCCGCGAAGGTGAGGCGCCACAGTTTGGCCCGCAGGTGGGTGGATGCTTCCATGCCTTCGGCCACGCCTTCGATGGACTGGTGGCCTTGCTTCAGCCGGGCGGCGAGAAGACGCGGGTCAAAATCGATGGCGACCACAAAGAAAGCAAACGCGATGACCAGGACAGTGGAGATGGCGATGTAGATCGCGTCGAACCACGGATTGGTCCCGTACGGCGTCCAGTTCTCGACGATCCACTGGTGGAATCCCGGCTGAGACTGAGTCAGGTAGTTGCTGTAGATCACCGGCACGAACAGCACCGACGTGGTGAAGATGGGTGGCCTGAGCACGCCCGACAGCACGATGGGCACGGCGAGCGGGAGCGACCGTATCGCGCGCCTCCCCTGCACCAGTGGGACCCTTCGATACGCCCGCAGAAATGCGACCGAGGCGGTGACGATGAGGAGGGAAGCCACGAGCCACAAGGCAATCGGCCTGAAGGGCGTGAGGTCCCCGAACTGCGAGGCAACGCCGACTAGGTCCCGCAGGCGCTGTGCCTGGATCGCCAACGAGGTGAAGGCGAAGATGAAAAGGGCGCCGTTGCCGAAACCAAGACCGAACTCGTCGAGGATGTCGCCCAGCAGCACAAGGGTCATCGTGCCCGCAGTGAGCTGCAGCATGAAGACGAGCCTGGCGAACCAGTCGAGGCTGGGCACGATATGGTCCACCTCCATCAGCAGGGTGAGTCCATAAGCCCCGCCCATAGCGAGCGCGGCAGCCAGGATCCTGGTCCAGCGCTGGACCCTCCACCTGCCCTCCATATCCGCCGATATGGCGCGAAGACGGCCTGAGCAGGCTCGAGCCACCGTCAGGATGATCAGCGCGTAGACGTATGGCTGCAGCCCCAGCGCGACCAGGCTGTACGTGTGCGGTTGGACGAAGAAGATGTCGGCGCGAACGTCGAAGACCTGGACGGCGTCCAGCGCGCGCCATGCCACCAGGCACAGCGCCGTCACCAGCAACCGCTTCCCACCGATCGACCGCCACAGGTTGCCCATGGCGAGCCGGAGTGTAAGCCTGCGGCTAGTGCTCCAGGTGGGCAGTTAGCTTGATGGCGACGTTGCCGTGGAAGGCCTTCGAGACCGGGCAACCCTCCTTCGCCGCTTCCGCCTGCTTCTGGAACTCTGCGTTGTCGATGTTGTCGACGATGCCCAGCACGTTCAGGGTGATGTTCGTGATGCCGGTGCCGGGTACGAACTCGACCTCCGCGCTGGTGTTCAAGCGCTCGACCTTGTGGCCCGCCTTGCTGAGGCCGTTGGAGAAGGCCATCGAATAACAAGCTGCGTGGGCGGCGGCGATCAGCTCTTCGGGGCTCGTCTTACCCTTCTGGCTCTCGGCTCGGCTCGCCCATGAAACCGGGAACTCGCTGAACGCTCCCGTCGCCACCTTGACCCGGCCCGAGCCCGACCCAAGGTCACCTTCCCACACCACGTCAGCCCTGCTTATCGCCGCCATCGGTCCACCTCCATCATGCGTGTTGAATGCGCGCCGAACGTCGAAGGTTCCACTATGTCAGGCGCCGGACCGCAGCGCAGGGCGCGAACTTGGTCGCCCTGACTCACTGATCGCAGGAGCATGTGATGGACGCACACGAGATCCCCGAGCTCGACCCCCAGCCCCGCGAGGCGGACGGCCATGGCTACGTCGACTTCCTCGCCTCGGCAAAGCTCAGCGTCGGGCTGGCCGCCTGGCCGCGCGGCGTCAACGACCGCCAGAAGCCGCACCGGGAGGATGAGGTGTACTACGTAATCAGCGGGCGGGCAACGATCCGTGTCGCGAGTGAGGAAAGGCCGGTCAAGCCGGGGAGCCTCGTGTTCGTGGCGGCCGGCGTCGAGCATCGGTTTCACGACATCGAGGAGGATCTCCGGGTGCTGGTCTTCTGGGCGCCCCCGCACACCGGCTGAGCCGGGGGCCAAAGCCACCCGGAATCCCTTGCGGGACCTGGGTGGCCGACCTATGGGGGGTTGGGGTCAGACG
>JBOHUP010000249.1:0-2654 GCA_050734615.1 Candidatus Dormibacteraceae bacterium
GACTACTTCATGGGGATGCCTGTCTGGACCGACCTCAACGATCCCGGCTTTCAGATCTGGATGTCGCACACGCCGGCCGGAAACATTCTCGACAACCCGATGAACCTGCCGCAGCAGGAGAACGAGCTAGTCGGCTACTCCGGCGACTGCATCGCTATGTACACGCATTGCGGCACCCACGTGGACACGTTCGCCCACTTCGGCTATCACGGCCAGATCTTCAACGGGTTCAACACCAAGGAGCACCTCGGCAGCCGGCACTGGCACCGCGGCGGGGCGGACAAGCAGCCACCTGTCATCGCCCGCGGCGTGATGATCGACGCGGCCGGCGCAGCCGGGGTTGACATGCTCCCCGACAGCCACGGCATCGGCGAGAAGGAGCTGATGGACGCGCTGAAGAGACAGAAGACCGAGCTGCGCCCCGGTGACGTTGTGCTGATCCGGACTGGACGGATGACCATCTGGCCGGATCAGCAGCGATTCGTCCCCAACTCGCCCGGGATCAACCGCGAGGGTGCCGAGTTCCTGGCCCGCGCCGGGGCGCTGTACGTAGGCGCGGACAACGGCGGCGTCGAGCAAACTCCCTCGATCGATCCTGACAACTGGCTCCCGGTGCATACCTTCCTGTTGGCCGAGGCCGGCATCCCGCTCCTCGAGATGGCGTACCTCGAGGACCTGGCCCGCGAGAAGATCTACGAGTTCGCCTTCATCGGCGCGTGCTTGAAGATTCGGGGCGGCACCGGGAGCCCAATGCGCCCCATCGCGCTGCCCCTCAAATCCTGATTCCGTCACTGGATCAGATCGAGAGCCGGCCGATGCGCAGCACGCCGGAGGAGATTCGCGAGGCTGTGACGTGCCTGGTGGAGGGAGGTTGGGGAACTTACCGCTCGTTTCAAAGTCAGTTCTCGTTTTACTCGACCTATCGGCGCAGCTTCCCGTTTGTTGCGCTCGATGGCGGCGTGGTGGTGGGTACGGCCGTCGGCACCCGGTACCGGCGCAGCGGGTGGGTCGCGAACGTCTTCACCGCGCCCTCGATGCGAGGACGCGGCCTGGGCCGGCTGCTGACGTCGACCGTGATCAAGCGGCTTCGTGAAGCGGGCTGCCAGACCATCCTGCTCGCGTCGACCGACCTGGGCCGTCCGGTGTACGACGCCCTCGGCTTCCAGCTCGTGACCGCCTACCACGAGCTGCATGGACCGGCCCTCCCCACCTCCACTCCGCTGCGTCCGCTGCGGCCGCTGCTGCCGCTCGATCGCAAGCGCCTGGCCGCGCTAGATCGGCGCGTGACCGGGGACGACCGCGGACCCCTGCTCGCGCGGGTCCTGCAATACGGCTGGTGCCTGGAGCGCGGCGACGACCTGGCCGGCGCGGTCCTCCCCACTCCCTGGGGCAGCGTGGCCGCCACCCTCCTGCCCGACGCGACCGAGGAGGAGACGCTGGCCATAATCAGGGCTTGCCGCGTGCTCGGCGGCGGCCCGGGCGGAGACCTCATGCTCTACCCCACGGGCGAGAACACGAGAGCGCGTTCGCTGCTGCATGAGGTGGGCTTCGAGGAGCTGCGCACGGTGTCGCGGATGATCCTCGGCGAGCCCTTGCAATGGCTGCCGCAAGCCGTGTGGAGCGTGTTCAGCCCGGGGCTCGGCTAGTCGGGCAGCTTCAGACCTATGATCTCCGCGAGGCGCTCACCTGACTTGAGCCGCTGCTGGACGCCCGCCTCGTGGCGCGCGATCTCTTCCGCCGTCCCACGCACGGCCATCCAGTCGGCCGCCCTCACGACGGCGATCGCGTCACGGTCGGCGATCAGCTGGTCGCCAGGTTCCACGCGCTGACCCGACAGCTCGATCGGTTGACCGACCGACCCGATGGCCAGCTTCTTCGCCTGTGCCGGAGCGGTCGCGCGGGCGAAGACCGGGAACCCGAGCCTGCCCAGGTCGTCGACGTCGCGCACGCTGCCGTCGATGATCAGACCCGCCAGGCCGCGGTTGCGGGCGTCTGTCCCCATCAGCTCGCCGAAATAGCCCCAGTGCACGTCGCCACCGGCGTCGCATACCAGCACCGAGCCGGCGGGGGCACGGGCCAATGCCACATGCAGCGCGAGATTGTCGCCCGGCATGCACCGGCACGTGACCGCCGGGGCGCAGATGCGGGTGTTCGAGGTCATCTGCAGCAGTCCCCTGACGAGATGGACGCGGGCGCCACCGCCCTGCACCACCTGCGCAGTCGCCAGCATCGGCTCGCCCAAGCTACGCCCGCGCTCCGGCTTCCGCTTGATGCTTCGCAATCTCGTCGCGCCAACGATGCTTAGGTTCGAAGCCGAGCATCTCGCGCGCTTTGCGGTTGCTGACCAGCGACCCGTGCTCGCCGATCTCACTTCGGATCGGGACCTTCGGATAGAACCTGGCCGCCAGCTTGGCGGTCGGAACCACGTGCGCGCTTTCGGTGGCGAATGCGTTGAACACCTCGAAGCCCAATCCGTCTTTGTGCACCAGCAGGCGGACGATCTGGGCCACGTCGCGAATGTCGACATAGGCCCACAGCTCGCGTTCGCGAATCGCCTCGTCCATGCTCCATTGCGGAAACCTCGCGTAGTCGGCTGGAGCCATCACGTCACCGATCCGAAGGCCGTAGAAATCGGCGCCGGAGCGGGCGTGGAA
>JBOHUP010000250.1:0-5838 GCA_050734615.1 Candidatus Dormibacteraceae bacterium
ATGAAGTTCTTCATCAGCCAGATGGCGAATGGCAGAGAGCTCGCTGCAAGGAACAGCGCCGTCGTGTACAGCGAGTCAAGCCAGCCGAGCTCGACGTACAGCTGGTACACCGGCACGAGCAGCATCGACACCGGCAGCCCTGACGCGAAAAGGATCGTGAGCATGAAGGTGCGCTTCAGCGGGATGTGCAAGCGTGACAGCGGATAGGCGGCGAGCAGCGCCAGCACGGTCGTGACCACTGTGGTTGTGCCGGCGAGGATGAGGCTGCTTCGGAAAGAGCTGAGTGCCCCCGCCGTTGCGATGACGTCGGTGAAGTTCGCGAGGGTCAAAGAGGGGAGCTTGATCGCCCAGTCCGGGTTGGAGTCGATCGACGCGAATAGCATCCAGAGCATCGGCAGCACGAAGATGCAGCCGAGCATGACGAGCACGATGTTGGTGGCCACGGTCGCGGCCGAGATCCGGCGGTATGGGACCGCGACCAGCTTGCTGTGCGCGAGCCTCCCAGCCTGGACGGTGCTCACACCTGGCTCCTGGAGACGCGCACGAAGAGCAGGGAGAAGACCGCTCCGATCAGCACGAGCACCAGCGAGATGGCGGTGCCGTAGCCGAGCTGATGGAAGTTAAAAGCCTCCTGGTAGACGTAAATGGGCAGGGTCATGGTCTCGTTGCCAGGCCCACCCTGTGTCATGACGAATATGAGGGTGAACTCGGAGAGGTTCAGAATCGTGACGAGCAGCAGGTTGGTGACGATGGTCGGCCGCATGAGCGGAAGGATCACCTGGCGGTAGCGGCGCCACACCGAAGCGCCCTCGACCTCGGCCGCCTCGAGCACCTCGGTGGGCAGGTTGCGAAGGCCGGCTGAAAACACCAGCATCGAAAACGCGACGTTGCGCCAGAGGTTGGCCAGCGAAACGATCAGCAGAGGCGCGAGCACGAGGTAGTCGGCGTCCGTGTGCCTGAGCAGGATCGACAGAGTGCCGCCCGCTTGCGAGAACGCGTACCAGACAAGGGCCACGGTGACCTCTGGCAGCACCCATGCGACGACGACGATCGAACCGACCACCGCGCGGATGGGCAGCACCGCGTTGCGCAGAAGGATGGCAAGAGCCATGCCCAGCACCGACTGTCCGATGATCGCCGAGCCGACCACGAAGATGATCGTCAGCCACGCGGACTTGACGAACACGTAATCGCCCAGCATCCGCGTGACGTTGTCCAACCCCGTGAACGAGTAGTCGCGCGAGCGTGAGCCGACCAGCGCGAGATTGGTGAAGCCCAGGTAGCAGGCATACAGAACCGGGAAGATGAAAAGCAGGCCCAGCAGTGCGACGGCAGGCGTGAGCATCGCCAGGCTCGACCACTGGAACCGCTCGCGGTCCAGCCTTGGCCCTAAACCCGCTGTGACTGCCAAATCACTCCTCCGCAGCTAGGTCGACTCGAGAATCCTCCGGGGTATTGGAGCGTTCCATTGGAACGTTCCGTAATTCTCTAGTCACCGGCCCCAACCGTCAAGCCCCCCCGTTTGCCGAATCCCATGATGCAACCGGCGCGGGCGCTCGAGGGCTACGGCGCCGAAAGAGGGGAGGTTGACCTCCGGGCGACCAGGTTGACCTCGACCAGCGTGGTCCTCGGCGGCCCTTTCAGCTTGCGTTCGATCCGGTCCGCGATGGTGTCGATGCCCAGCTTGGCCAGCTCGTCCCGCGGCTGTGCGACGGTGGTCAGACCGATGCGGGCCAGGCCTGCCATCGGCACGTCGTCGAAGCCGACGATCGACACGTCTTGAGGCACTCGAAGGTGGACGCGGTCGGCGAACTCCTGCAGCGAGATGGCCGCGACGTCATTGGAGGCGAACACGGCTGTGGCCCGATCGGGCCCCATGAAGACGTCGAGCAGCTTGCATTTGATCGCGCCGACCTCCGCATGGTCGGAGGGTGGCGACCAGCTGATCCTGGTCGGCGGAGTGAGGCCGGCGTCGCGAAGGGCTTCCGCGTAACCGTGATAGCGGGCCAGGTCCGACTGATCTTCGAGCTCCGGGATCGAGAGGTAGGCGATCCTCTGGTGGCCGGAGGCGATCAGGTGGTTGGTACCGAGCTTGCCGCCGCGCCTGTCGTCGACCGATACGACATCGCCCCACGGTGCGCTGCAGCTGACGAACACCACCGGTACCTGGTGTTCGAGGGTCTCCTGCATCGTGCGCGAGTCGCCGGAGAAAGCGAGGAAGACGATGCCTGCGACGCGGTACTCGAGCAGCGTCTCGACTCCGGCGAGCTCGCCCTGGCTGTCACCTTCCGTGTTGCAGAACATGGCCGTATAGCCGCGCGCGCCGGCGTGCTTCTCGACGGATTTCGCCATCTCGGCGAAGAACGGGTTGGCGAGGTCGCCAACCACCACGCCGAGAATGCTCGTGCGCTGCTGGACGAGTTGGCGGGCGAGCACGTTGGGGCGATAGCCGAGCTGCTCGATTGCCATCTGCACCCTCTCACGGGTCGCCTCGGACACTCCCGGCAGCCCGCGCACGACGTTCGAGACGGTGGATTTGGACACGCCTGACCTGGAGGCCACGTCCAGGATCGTCGGTGGCCGGCGCAGGGGAGCCTGCGGATCATGACCGCGCCGCGTCGCATGCAGCGCTGTTCTCGGCATCCCCAACTCAGGAGCGGAGACGGGGATCCATCAGGACCTTCATCGTCCCATCCTTCTGTGCCAGCTCGACGGCTTCGGCCGCTCGCTCCAGCGGCATGCGGTGCGTGATGATCTCCATGAGCGGCAGCCTGTCAAGGTTGCGTGCCAGCAGGTTCATCGCGGGGAGGTAAGAGGTCGCGGTCTCCCCTCCCACCCCGATGACGCTGACGTTCTTCGTGCAGATGTCGGCATTGGGATTGACGCCGACCGGCCCCATGTCCACGAACGTCCCTGCCTCCACGACCGTGCCTCCATAGCGAACGAGGTGAAGGCACTCGGGGAACGACTGTGCGAACCCCGTGCAGTCGATGACGATGTCGGGACCGGCGTGTGTATGCTCGCGCACGAGGTGGAGGCGTTCCTTCTCGCTCGTCTCGTTCGCGTTGATGGTGAGCGTGGCGCCAAACCGCCGCGCCAGCTCGAGCCTTGAGGGAAGCCGGTCGATCGCGATCAGCTTGCCGCAGCCCAAAAGCCTCGCTTTGACCAGATGGCAGAAGCCGAGAGGCCCGACGCCTACCACGGCGACCGATTCACCGAATGCGCTCGTGCCCCAGCCGGCGTTGAGCGTGCGGGCGCGTTCGAAGCCGTGGGTCACAGCCATGATCTCCGTGAGCGCGGCCAGCTCGTCGGGAAGTCCCTCAGGCACACGGAACAGCGGCGTGCCGGGCAAGAGGTACATGTACTCGGCCCAGCCGCCGAACAGATGCGGCGGAATGCCGCTGTGGAGGCTGTTGCCGTAGTCCTGCAGGTTCTCGCAGAAGTAATACGGGTAACCGTTGAGGCAGAAGTTGCAGTGCCCGCACGGCACGTTCGCCGCCGGGACGATGCGGTCGCCGACCTTGAGCGGACGGCCCTCGCTGTCGGCGGCCCGACCGCCGATGGCCTCGATCACCCCCACGTTCTCGTGGCCGCAGATGAGCGGATACACGATGTCGCGCTCGTGGTCGGTGCCTGCGTACTGCTTCGACTCGCCGCGATACGTGTGCTTGTCCGTGCCGCAGATTCCGGAGTAGGTGACCTTCATCAGCACCGCGCCGGGCTGGGGTTCGGGCAACGGAAACCGATCGACTGCAATGTGACCGGGTGCCTTCATCACGGCGGCTCGAACGGTCGTGTTCACGGGGTCCCCCTCCAACTGAGCGACTCCTGACTACAAGATCTTGCAGTTTATTGGAACGTTACAGGATTTTGCTCACAGCTGCCACCGATGGTCGGCATCGGTGGTCACCAGCCAGCGGCGGCGCGGCCCGGCCATCACGTTGAGGTAGTAAAGGTCGTAACCGGGACCGGCCGCGACGGGGTGGTAGCCGCGCGGCACGAGCACGACGTCCCCGTCGCGTACCTGCAGCGCCTCGTCCAGCGAACGGTTGTCGGTGTAGACGAGCTGCACCGCGAATCCCTCGGGCCGGGCCGTGCGGTGATAGTAGATCTCCTCGAGGTAAGTCTCCCTGGGCATGTCGTCCGAGTCGTGCTTGTGCGGCGGGTAGCTGGACCAGTTTCCGCCGGGCGTCAGGACCTCGGTGACCAGCAGCGACTCGGCCTGCCGGTCCTCCATGAGGATGTTGTGGATCGTTCGCTCGGTCTTGCCTGAGCCACGGGTGAACGGCTTGACGTCGGCGGCCCGGATCAGCGCCGGCTCCACACCGCGCTGGGCCGGCGCCCAGCACAATGCCAGCTCGCACAGCACGCTCGTGGCGGTGATCGCCAGGGTCTCGCCCGGCGGGACGTAGACCGAGTCCGGCGTGCCGTCAAAGACCGATTCGCGCGACCCGACGTCCTTCCATCGGTGTGCGCCGCTGGCGATGTCTGCGCTGCCCGAAAGCATCACGACACAGACCTCTCGGCCCCCGGTGGCCTGGCTGACGGCGTTGCCGCGAGCAAGGCTGTAGACCTCGAAGCCCACGTAGGACCATCCGGCGGACTCTGGTGTGACGATCGTCAGAGGACCCCCACCGTCCTTCGTTCGGGGCCGGCGGACGAGGAGCGTGCTCACACGTGCCAGCGGCGACGTGCCATCCCGCGCATATGCTCGGCGCGGGCCTTCTTCACCCCGGCCGAGTCGGACATCTCGGCCACGGGGACCTCCCACCAGCTGTCGTAGCCAGGCACCCCCTCGTATCGGTCGACGGGCATGTGGATCACCACGGTGCGATCGATCTTCTTGGCCGCGATAAGCGCGTCGCGGAGCTCTTCGATGTTGCGCGCCCGGAACACGTGAGCGCCCAGCCCTTCGGCGTTCAGAGCCAGGTCGACCGGGAGCTGTTCTCCCTTCCCGTGCTCCGCATCGTCGCCGAGGGATCCGTCGGACCGGTAGCTGTAGCGCGTGCCGAAGCCCTCTGTTCCTTTCGATCGCGAGAGTCCACCGATCGACGCAAAACCTTCGTTGTCCACCAGCACCACGGTCAGCTTCGCCCGCTCCTGGATGGAAGTGACGATCTCCTGCGCCATCATCAGGTACGAGCCGTCGCCGACCATGACGTACACCTCGCGGGCGCGGTCGGCGAGCTTGACCCCGAGGCCGCCAGCGATCTCGTATCCCATGGTCGAATAGCCATACTCGACGTGGTAGCCCTTTGGATTGCGGGTGCGCCACAGCTTGTGAAGGTCGCCCGGAAGGGACCCCGCCGCACAGACCACGACGTCCTCAGGCGACGACAGGTCGTTGACTGCGCCGAGGACCTCGGATTGCGCCGCCAGCGGCGAGTGGCCCAGGTTGTACAGGCGCGAGACCTCCAGGTCCCAATCCGTTTGCAGCGTCGCGCACCGAGCGCGGTATGAATCCGGCACCGACCAGCCCTCGAGCATCTGGTCGAGCGACTCGATCGTGGCCCGTGCGTCTCCAACCAGCGCGAGGCCGGCCAGCTTGTTCGCATCAGCCTCCGCAACGTTGACGTTGACGAACCGCACACCAGGATCCTGAAATGCGGTCTTCGAGGCAGTCGTGAAATCGCTGTAACGCGTTCCCACACCGATCACGAGGTCGGCCTCCGCTGCGATGCGGTTGGCGGCTAGCGTACCGGTGGCGCCGACCGCACCCAGCGCGCCCGGATGATCGAAGGGCAGGGATCCCTTGCCGGCCTGGGTCTCTCCGACCGGTATGCCGGTACGCCGGACCATTCGCTTGAGCTGATCTGTGGCATCCGAGTAGATCACGCC
>JBOHUP010000251.1:0-4148 GCA_050734615.1 Candidatus Dormibacteraceae bacterium
GTCAAATACCGACCAGCAGATGTCGTTCCGCAATCGCTGGTCGTCAAGTACGAGGTCGCGAATTGCCTCCGGGAGCTGGTCGCGCTGCCACAGGCACTCGAGTCGCCCAGCGACCTCGCCGCCATCCTCGCCTTCGGGCGCGGCAGCACGTGCGGCCTTGAGCGCATAGGCGGCCGCACCGAGCTCGTGCGCGGCGACGTGTGCGACGGCCGCGGCCTGGCCCGCAGCGTACGCGGCATGCCGTGCTGCACCACTCAGGTCTCTGGCGGCGGCGTTGGCATGGCCGGCCGACGTGCGAGCCTGGGTCATAGTGATCTCGCGGCGCACCCACGCGCGGGCCTGCTCGATCGCGTAACGCGGTCGCTGGTCCTCAGGCTGAGCCGACTCGAAGAGGTCAAGGACGTGCTCCGCGCACGTTGCCGCCCACAGGGCGAGGAGCTGGTGATCCGAATCCGTGAGGCTCCCACCGCGGCGGATCGTCACGAAACGCTGGTCGCGGTCTTTCGGGAGGATCACACGCAGCACTCCTTCTACTTACATCTGCCCACTTCTAACACGAGCAACTCTAGGTCGAAGAAACTCGGGGACGGGATTCGATGCGAACCCCGCGAGCCGAACTCATGGGCGGCCTTCTCGGACATCTGAAAGGTCACTGAGTCGAACCATGCCTCCCAGAACCACTCGATCTCAGAACAGGACACCGGCAACCCGCACACGCTCCGCCGACAGTCGCCGTGACCGAGCGCCGGCTACCGCCAGGAGGTGGAAGTCACTCGGGAATCCTGTGATTGGACCTGCGCCGGATCACAGTCGTGTCACGCATTCGCGGAACCGGACGGATGCAGGAGAGGTTACAGAAAGCGAGGTGCCAGCTCCCGGATATCCTCGAGCTGACGTCGCAACCACTGCGTTATGTCCGCGCCGCATATCTGGCTCTTGATTTTCAGGGCCCGCAGTCGGCGCTCTTCGACGGGCATCGTCAGTCCGCGGTAGAGCGCATCAGCGGTCGCTCCGACATCAAATGGATTGACGCTGACAGCATGCTTTCCAATCTGTTCATGCGCACCGGCATTCTCTGAGAGGACCAGAACGCCGTCCCTCTCGTTGAGCAGCATGCCTTCCTTGGCCACCAGATTCATGCCATCGTAAATGGAATTGACCAGCAGCACGTCAAAAGCCTTGTAGGCTGCCACCGCCCGCTTCAGACTCTCTCTTAGTTCGAGCCGGATCGGCTCCCATCCGAACCGACCCAGCTCGACGTTGATCCTGGCCGCTGTGCTTCGCACCGTGGCCAGGTACTCCGTGTACGCAGACACATCCTGCCTCGAGGGCTGCAGGAAGGCCCAGAACTGGACGCGGCCCGACCATTCCGGATGGTTCCGCAGCATTCGCTCGAATGCCAGAAAGCCGCGGACGATGTTCTTGATCGGGTCGGTCCTGTCGATCCGCACGATCAACTTCTCGGGCCGCCACCGCTCGAGGAGCGCATCTTCATCTCCAACCTCGCGGCTCGACGCCATGCGACGAAGAGCACCGACGTCAACTGAGACGGGGTAGGCTCGCACCCAGGAGACGCGGCCTCGATACAGCACGGCACATTCGTGATTGTCGACGCGCAATCCCATGAGCTCTTCGCAGGTTGCCAGAAAGTTTCGCACGTCCCGGGTGCTCTGGAAGCCGATCACATCGTTAGCGAGTAGACCATCGAGAATCCCTTCGCGCATCTCCTTCGGGAGCACGGTCCAATACTGGGGTGTGGGCCACGGAATGTGAACGAAGTGCTGCAGCACGGCATGTGGCAGTGCACTCCGAACCATTCGTGGCGCTAGGTAGAGCTGATAGTCCTGAAACAGCACGAGGGCTTGCTTTTCGGATCGGCCTGCAACTACCGCGATCTCCCCCGCTATGCCCTGGTTGACCGTCACGTAGCCCTCGCACCACGCTTCGTGAACCCTCTCATCGATTACGGGCTCATAGGCGAGCTGCCACAGATAGTGCTGGATGAACCACAAG
Source organism: Candidatus Dormibacteraceae bacterium (assembly GCA_050734615.1). Lineage (GTDB taxonomy): Bacteria > Chloroflexota > Dormibacteria > Dormibacterales > Dormibacteraceae > DASXBJ01. The sequence continues at coordinate 2,014 of JBOHUP010000251.1, forward strand.
AGCGGATTGGCGATCACCGAGTAGTGCTTGCTGTAACTGTCGCTGCCGGTCTGAGCGTGGCGGATGTTCAGCGGCCGCTGGCCATGTCGCGACACGATCAACCCGCCGGAAGCGGCCGCGAGCCGCCGCTCACTTTCGGTGCGGGCGCAGGCCACCCATGTGGCACCGGTTGCCTCGGCCACGCCAAGCATCGCCGAAACCAGACCGCCGGATCCACGCCGGGTGCCTCCGGTGGCCGTCGGCTCGTAAGGGGCTCGATTGCTGACGATGATGGGCGACCACTCTCGGAGCACCCTCTGCACATAAGCAGAGAAGGATTCCGATTGTCTCGCGTCGGGCTTGAGCGGTCGAACGCTGAGGGCTGGGTGGTCCTCCTGAATCGATTGTGCCTGCGACGATCCGCTCGTTAGCCCGACGCTCAAGCGACACCGTGTCCGACGGGTGCCAAAAGATTCAGATATGCCTCCACCCAGCGCATGACCAGATGGTTCTCCCGTACCAGCCGATGACCCTCGAACCCGAGGGCGTCAGCCAGGTTTCGATCCTCGATCAACTCGGCTATGCGCTGCGCAGCTTCGTCGAAAGTCTTGAAAATGTAGCCGGTCTCGCCGTCGACCACCTGATCCGCCAGGGCGCCGCCTTCACCGGCCAGAACTGGCCGGCCTTTCCACGAAGCTTCGAGCAATGCGGGCGAAAAGCCTTTGCGCACGCCCTGTTGCATTGCCACAACCGCTGCGCCCTGGAGGGCATTGATATCGAAATCCTCCAGTAGGTCGCTACTCAACAGCCGAATGTGGCCACCACGCGAGCGTTCGGAGGCCCGAGCAAAGCCCTCCTCGGCGGAGTTCGACGTAGCCGCGAGAACGAGCTGAAGATTGGGTACGCACTTTCGCGCTGCCTCGTATGTGTAGATGGCCCATATCGGGTCGTCCCAGCCGTCAAAACGCGAGACCTGCACAACCAGCGGCCATTCCGGATTGAGATCGAATCGGTTGAACGCCTTGGCCGTGATCTCGGGGGGCAGTTGCACGTTGCGGCCGGACAAAGGATCGATCGCGGGCGGGATCACTGTATGAGCTCGCATTCCATCGCCGGCAAAGCTTGGATGCTCGACGGCCACCAGGTCATAACCGGCTACTTCGTCGGCAATCAGTCGCATGACCGCCTGATCGCAATCCCTCAGGTCGAGGTGGCAATGCCAGATCCAACGAACGCTCGACTGCCTCTTGGCCAGATGCCTGAGCATCAGAAGTTGAGGGTCATGAACCACGACCAGGTCGAAATGGCGGTCGACAGCCCTGGCGTAATCGAAAGCGTAGTCTCGCCACGTATCGGCCAGTTCAGGCAACCACGCTTTCCCTTCGCCCTCAATCGCGTCGTACAAGGCGTTCGCGAACCGGCCCTGCCGTTCCGAAGCCCTGACCGCCAGCCAGTGCGCATCGAGTACCAGATTGATCAACAAGGGCACGGCTGCCTGCAGCATTCGCGCGTGATGGGTGCCGTACAGCGACGTGGAGACGTGGAGAACACTCGCTCCTTGCAACGGACTTGCTGCTTTTCGGATCCGATCCACGGCCGCCGCGCCGAAGATATCCGCGTACGCCTCCAACGACGCTCCGGTTGCGGGAGTAGTTTGCAGCATCAGGCAGCGTCAACCGGGCCGCTTGCAGCCCGGGCGAGGATCACGGTTTTGGACAATTGATCCAACGCCGATGACAGGGCAGTACCTACCAGCACCCCGGCGCGGGCCGGGTTTGCGTGAGCCCCCAGTACCACGGCGTCATAGTCCATGCCGGCGCGGAGCACGAGCTCGACAGGCCTCCGGGAGTTCAGCTCCAGGATCCGAGGACTGGCCGGTTCCGCTGCTGTTGACAGTTCGTGAAAGGCGGCTTCCTCATGCTTACGATGCCCGGGATGATGGCTGCGGTCGTAGACGTGCAGCAGGGTCAGCTGCGCGTCGGCCTGTGACGCCAACGCCACGGCAACCGTCAGCGCCAGCCAGGCATTTGCCCCGCCACGAAGAGGTAGGAGCACAGATTTCGGTCGGATGCCGCCGGCTTTGGCCGCGGGATCGGGCCGGGCAACGACGAGGTTGAGCTGGAAATTGCTCGCCACGCTCTGCAGAATTGCCTCGA
>JBOHUP010000252.1:0-2507 GCA_050734615.1 Candidatus Dormibacteraceae bacterium
AGATAGCGCCGAGAGCCGCAAGGTGGTCTGATGGACACGACGCGTCGGGGGCATGCTGCACGAGCGGCGTGAAATGCTCGATCAGAAAGGACGCGGCACGTAATCGAAGAGGCCGATGATGGCCGCCGCGACGACGGCAAGCACAGGCGCGACGCCGGCGACAAGGAACGGTCGCACGGAGGGCTGCGAGGCGTACAGCCAGTTGATCGCAAGAAAGGCCACACACACCAGGTCCTCGGCGGCAAGGCGCGCGATCGCGTCCTCATGGCGGAGTGGCCGGCGAGGCCGTGGATCGCATCGCCCAGCCCGGTCAACCTGGCTGCCCTTGCGGTGCGGATGCGGAAACTCAGGTGAGGTCATGTGACGCCCGCCTCAGGCGAGGCCAAACGACGAACGGGAGCAGCACGGGGGAGATCAATTGCGCCTGCTTGAGACCCCATGACAAAGCAGGGGGCTCGTGGTCGGTGCGCCATGCGCCGGCCCCGTAGAAACGGAGCTCGAAGGATCCAAGGTGGATCCCCGCTGGCCACGGGTTGCTGATTAGCAGCTGAAGCGTGCGTTTGCCCGTCCTAAATCAGGGGGTGCGAGATGAGGCTCGCCGGCCGATGTCTTCGCCTCGGCCGACACCGCCAACATCGACCCTGCACGTGCAGGGCCCCGGGCCCGGACTCTGGCTCTCGCGCGAGATCGCGCGGATGCACAACGGCGACCTCACCGTCGACTCGGAGGTCGGCCGCGGCAGCACGTTGTGTTCAAGGTGCCGCTGCCGCCCAGCGACTAGGGTGTTCGCGCCAGAAGGGAGTTAATCTCCCCAGGCGTGCAGGCCCTCTTCCCGGTGTCCCGGGCCGCTCGACCTCGCGATGACCCTCGCACCGATCGCTCCGGGCCCTGGCTGCGACTCGACGGCGGCGAGGCGTTGCGCGCGACGCTCACCCCCGAGGACCCGGCGACCATTCACATCCGCCATTCGCCGGACGGGCTTGAGGTCGAGGCATGGGCCCCGGAGCGCGCTGGGCCGTCGAGGGCACGCCCCAGCTCTGCGGCGAGGACGACGACGACAGCGGCTTCCGGCCCGCGCATCGTGTGCTCGCGGACATACACCGGCGCCATCGCCACCTGCGCCTGACGAGGACGCGCGCGGTCTTCGAGGTGCTCGCCCAGAAGGTCACCACCGTGGAGGCGCGAGCATCGTATCGGGCACTCGTGTATGCGTTCGGGGAGGCGGCCCCCGGGCCGGCCTCGCTCGTGGTTCCTCCGTCACCGCGCGTGCTGGCGCGAACTCCCTACTGGGCGTTCCACCGGTTCGGCATCGAGCGGCGGCAGGCCGATGTGATCATCCTGGCGGCCCTCAGCGCCAACCGCCTGGAGGAGACGGTCGCGATGGACGTGCCGAGCGCCTACGGCCGGCTGCGGGCCTTTCCAGACGTCGGTCCCTCGACCGCCGCCAAGGTGGCGCTCGTGGCGCTCGGCGATCCGGATGCCGTGCCGGTCGGCGACTACAACCTGCCGCATGAGGTCGGCTACCTGCTGGAGGGCACAGCGCGGTCGACTGACGAACGAAACGCCAGAGGTCCAGAATCGCCAAGGAGGACAGCACCTGACCGCGGTTCTGTACACTGCGACGAAATACGGGGCATGCCGCGGCTATTGGTTCGAGTCCCCGCGAGGATGTGCCGATGGAGACAATCGGACGTACGCTTGGATCGATATACCGTTGATCCAGGGTGTACACGCCGAAACCATCACTTTTAGCTCGTACGAGGATGCATGCGAGATCGCACTCACTCCGGGGTGGCCATGGCTGGGCGCGGCCGGACTCCAAGGCACGCGCGAGGTTGAGCTGGGCGGAGCCCGGCGTCGATTTCGATTTAGAGTATCCGAGGCTCAGGCGCGCGGCCATACCACGGCTTGCACAATCGAGCTTCTCGAACTGGACCAGCTTTTCACTCTTCGCATTCGGGTAGCCCTCACACTGCAGCCGAATAACTCCGGCACGCGTCTGACGGTCAGTGGTCTTGTTGTCCGCGATCTCGTGGGCGGCCCAAATGGCGATCCAGAATCGTCCCGCCATCTGGCCAATGAATACGTGCGTTCGCTCCTCGAGCAGGTCGCCGAGGAGATTGAGAGACTGAAAGGCAGATCAGAGGGAACCACCCGTCCGAGGGTGCCGACACGGCCCAAATAGCGGTTACGAAGTGCGAACGCGGCGCCGATCGCTGCTGTCCGCCGAGATCCGGACTTTCGTCTCCACATCCGAAAACGCCTACCGAGATCCTTTCTTCGGTGTTCGCCGGTTGAGTTACCGAGTGGCGCACTCGATCGCGTCGGCGGGGCGTTGGTGAGTGATGTGCTCGCAGTACCACCCCTCCTGGCGGTCGGACGGACGCCTAAGGACGGCAGTGAAGTCGGGACGTCGCTCCAACTGAACGTAGGTTGCCTGAAGGTCTGGGGCCATGTTGGGGATCTTAACCGTCGTCGTGTTGAGCGGCGCCGACGTGCTCATAGAC
>JBOHUP010000253.1:0-12707 GCA_050734615.1 Candidatus Dormibacteraceae bacterium
TCTTGGCTGCGATTGCAAGCTTGGCCGATTCGTACCGACGTGAAAGCTCCAGCTTCTGCTCGTGGGTTTCGACGAATAGGGCAAGGACAAAAGAGGCAAGACTCACACTGACGTTGAACGCCTGCAACGTGATCATCTTCGCCAGCAACGCCTCGGTGGCAAAGGGTCCGCTGCCGTTGACCGCCGCCCACACCGCAACCACGGATGCGATCAGCGCAGCCGGAGCTGCTCCGCGGAGGTGAAACCTCCAGGCCGCGACCATGATCAGTGGAAGGACCAGGTATTCGAGCCGAAATGGATTCTGGAAGAGGAAGTACGTCACAACACCAACGAGGGCAAGCAGGACGCCGAGCTCAATCTGCCGGCGCCAATCCGGAGCGCGCGTGCCGGGCCGCGGCAGCAGGCAGAAGAGAAAGGGCGCGACCAAAAGGACGCCCATCGCGTCGCCGGTCCACCAGACCGCCCAGGTCCCCAGGAAGCTGCTGGGCGGGATCGTGCCCGAGACGTAGAGGACCGACGTCCCGACCGTCGCGCTGATCGTCATGCCGGTGAGCGCCCCCAGCGCGATGAGTGTGAGCGCGTCTCGGAGCCGGTCCAGCTTCACCCGAAAGCCTGCGCGAGCCAAAAGCTCAGCTGCCGCGAGGGGGGCAAGTGTGTTGCCCGCCGCAATGAGAGCAGCACCCAGCGGCGATGGTCCGATCGGCAGGTTCACGACAAACGCGGCCACCGCAATAGACGGCCAAACGCGCCGGCCCAGGACCACCAGGGCGGCGAGCGCGATCCCGGTCGGCGGCCAGATCGGGGTCACCTGGCCGTGAACGAGGGCCAGATTCAAGCTGAAATGGGCCGCCAAGCCGTAGATCAGCGCAATCGCAGCGAGTTCGATACCTTCCCAAGCCCGGCTTGGGCGTACTCCGGCAACAGGCCACGGCCAGGTGGCGGCTCTCCTTGACCGCTCACTCATCGATGGCCGACTCGGCTGCAGCGAGGAGCTCGCGACAGCAGCTCAATCCGTCCCCCGTTGTCGCACCCCGTCGACCCATGCGCTGGACTCGAAACTCTCATTGGGTCTTATTCAAGAAAGAACGGGCCGGCGAGAGGATTCTGGCGGTTGGCCCCGCGGTCAATCAACGCTTGATTGACTCGCGTGTGCTCTAGACGGACGTGGATTCGCCCAGCCTTTTCGGAACCACGGCCCGCCTGGGTCGACGGGTCGCCAGGACCGAGCCCGCGATCACGAGCACGAACCCGACCGCCATGCCGAAGCTGAAGGTCTCGCGCAATATGGCCACCCCGAGCACCGCCGCGACGGCGGGATTCACGTATGTGATCACGGTGGCCCGCACCGGGCCGATCTCCGCGATCAGGGCGAAGAACAAGAGGAATGCGATCGCGGTGCATACCACGCCCAGGATCGCCACCGACCCCAGCACCGGCATGCTGGGCAGTTGGTGCGGCCACTGCAAAAAGGCGACCGGCGCATAGACCAGCGCACAGAGTGTGAGCGAGATCCCGATCACGCTCACTGGCGGAACGCCGGTCAGGTAGCGGGAAAGGATTGCGGGCCCCACGGCATAGGAGATCGCGACCAGGCCCATCTCGACCATCGGGAAGGGGGCCGACCCGCGCAGGTCGAACCCGACGATTGCCCCCACGCCGGCTATTCCGACGAGCAGCCCGATCACCCCGGTCGAGCCAATCCAGTCGCGGTTGCCGAACAGCGGCGCGATCAGGGTCCCCACCAGCGGGACGGCCGAGATCAAAAGCCCGGCCAGCGAGCTGGAGATCTTCTGTTCGGCGCTGGACAGCAACAGCCATGGGATGCCGATCTCAAACGCGGCGAACGCGAGCAGGGGCAGCCACCTCGCACCGATGCCGCGCAGGCCGCCGCGGGCTAGTACGACCGGCATCAGGATCAGCGCGCCTATCCCGGTCCGGCCGAACACGAGCGTGGCGGGCGACAGCTCCCCCACCGCAACGCGGATCAAAAGGTATGGGATGCCCCAGATCACGCACATCGCGGCAAACAGCAAAAGGCCGCGACGTGTCATTCAAGACTTATACCTCGAAAGGGATCCCAAGCCTTCCATCGCGTCGGCCGGCGATCCTGCGTGGCCATGGCCGTAAGGCGATAATCCCGCTTGAAACTTGGGCGATTGGAACCTTTTCTTCGCCACGGCCGCGGGCAGCGCCGCCACCCTGCTCGGACTGATTTTCGTGGCGACCCAGCTCCATGTGAACGTTTTCGCAGATCCGACCAACCGCTGGGCGGCGCTCGCGCAGTCAACCCTTTCGATCCTGTCCGTGGTCTTCGGACTTTCTCTGTTTGACCTGGTGCCAAGCCTGACGCTGCGCCTTCGGGGAGAGCTGATCTTCCTGGTCATCGCCGTTGCGTTGTGGCGCGTCTTCAAGACCTGGTGGCCGGTGTTCCGGGTCACGGAGCAGGGCGGCTGGCAGCGCATCGGGCAGAGCTTCTGGCTGCTCATCGTGCCGATCTTGGCGTACCTCTACCTACTCGTCGGCGCCATCCAGCTCGGTCTGGGCGATGCCACCGCGCTCGTCAACATCGCGGGCGCCTTCATGAGCCTTTTCGCGATCGCGTTGCGCAACGCCAGGCGCCTGGTGGTGTCTGTCGAGCGCAAGCCGACCTAGCCCCGGGTACTCGGCACCCGGCTGACCGTTACCCAATTGATGCTCAAGTTCAGATTCACGCGACTTTTGATGTGGATTGGCCTGGCCGCCGCGGCCACCTACCTGCTGGATCCGGACCGCGGCGCGCAGCGCCGCAAGGACGTCCGCAAGCAGATGGGAAAGATGCGGAAGATGGGTAGGAAAGCCAGGGTCCAGGCCGGCCTCTGATTGACTCTTTCTCCCTGAACGGGGGTGGGTCGGGGTGAGGGTGCGGAGTTAGTCAGGCGATGGCGGTCGCAGGCTTCGCCGCCTGCGGCGAGGTCCCCACTGTCACGCGCTCCTGCTGGAGCGCCACCACCGCAGCCAGCACCACCTGCGGGTTCCACTGGTTGCCCGCGCCGCGGCGCAGCTCGTCCATGGCCCAGTCCCAGCTCTTAGGGCCACGATAGGCGCGGCCGCTGGTCATCGCGTCGAGCGAATCAGCGACCGGAATGACCTGCGCGATTAACAGCAGGGTTCTCCCGACCTGGCGGTTCGGATATCCGCGGCCGTCATAGCGCTCATGGTGGGTGAGAACCACGTCGAGGACCTTGGCGAACTCGGAAAACTGGGACAGGATCTCGAATCCAAGCCGCGGATGCGTTTCCATCACCCGCCGCTCATCGGCGGTCAGCTTGCCCGGTTTCAACAGTATCGAGTCGGGAATGCGGATCTTGCCGATGTCGTGCACCTTGGCGGCCAGCTCGACCAGCTCGATCTCGGCCGCGCTGAGCCGCAGCTGGCGGGCGATCGTGCGCGCATAGGTGGCGACACGCTGGGAGTGCTGGTATGTATACGGATCGCGGCTGTCGACCTCTTCGGCCATCCGCTCCATCGCGCGCACAGTCTCGCGACGCAGCTCGACCCGGTTGCGCATGGAGAAGTAGGCCAGCACGGCCGGCAGGACGCCAATGATCGGCACCCACCAGAACCTGGCCGACGCGAATGCCGCGGCCGCACCCACCACATACAGGCAGGCCGATTGCATGGAGACCACGCGATGCGTGGTGCGCAAGATCGAGAAAGGGTTCCGCGACGTGGCGAGCGCAGCCGCCATCGATTGAGCCAACAGGTTCATCGCGTACATGAGGGCTGCCGCGGCGACGATGGCCACCGCATCAAGGGATCGAGAGAGGCCGCTCGCCGCGTTGACGCCTGCTCCGGCCAGGACCAGCCCTGCCGCCGCCACGCCGAGATAGCCCTGTCCGGCGTTGAACAGGAGCGACAGCCCGATCGCCCCCAGCGGCGGATTCTCTCGGGTGGATCGGACCTTGCGATAAGCGGCGAGCATGGACTCGGTCGCCAGCGATGCAGCGGCCACCGCAGCGGCCTGCCAGACCGGCAGAGCCAGCGCGGCAGCGAAGAAGACGGCGCTGACGACGCTCACCTTCTGGCTCAGGCTGAAGTAGATCGGAAACCGCAGGGCCAGGATTCCTGCCACGAACAGCGACCCGATCAGCCACCAGTCGAGCCGGCCGCCCAACCGACCGGCAGTGGCCGCGGCCACCGCGACAGCCACCAGGCCGACGCCGAGACGGTAGAGCTCGGACCGCCGGCGGGGGCTCAAGGTTCTAGGACTCGGGCAGCGTGAACTTGAGGTGGAGCGTCTGACCGCTCGTGCCGTAGGCGGTGGCCAGCACCTTGCCCGTGCCGAGCAGCCCGGTCGTCACCTCGTCGGTGGTCGAGTACCGAAACAGCAGGCCCGTCGGGACCGTGATCGCCATGTTCACCGCTGTGGCCGGATGGCCGTTCTGGTACACACGGGTGGTCTTGTAGGTCTCGAGGGGCAACGCCAGGTTCAAAAGGCTGGAAGTCCACACGCTGTCGTACACCGGCACGATGTGTCCACCCGGGGTGATCACGAGGACGATCGGATCCCAGTCACACCAAGTGATATAGGCTGCTGCGCTCGCGGGCGTGGCGATGAGGAATCCGGCCGCCAGAGCGGCGGCGACCACCAATGTTTTCACTTCAGAATGCCCCTCCCAAGGTTGTCTTGCCGACAACCTCACCCCTTTGAGATCGACAACGCTGGTCCGCAACCTTTTGGTCGCTGTTCAGAGTTCTTCAATTTTGTTCAGACAGCGATATCCTTTCGAATGAAACGCGCCGAGGCCAGGGCCAGCGCCGCCGCCGCGACCGCCACGACGCCCAGCGTGTCGAGCACGGGCAGGCCGTTCAGGAGGGGCGTGCCGTAGTAGTAGAAGGCGGACAGCCGCTGCGTCGACTCGGGCCAGCTCAACCCAGGGCCGACAAAGCTGATGAAGAACCAGATCACCAGCAGGAAGCTCAGCAGGCCCGTCTCCAGGGCTGAACGCAACCAGCCGGCGAACAGGTAGCCGACAGCCGCCACCAGCAACCCCATCGGGACAATCGAAAGGATCGCTGCCGACAGGTTGCCGTCGTTGAGGCCGAGACCCTCCCCACCGGCCGCGATGAGGGTGACGACCAATGTCACCAACGCAATCGCGACCGTAGCGGTGGCCAGCGCGCCAAACCGGCCCATCAGCACCGACAGGCGCGGCTGCGGCGTCGACAGCACCAGTTCGAGGCGGCCGTCCTCCTCGTCCGCCGACCAGCGGCTCGCCTGGGTGACCGCGAACGCCATCAGCAGCAGCGGCAGAAAGATGAAGAGCGAGCTCAGGATGGTGGCACTGGTATTTCCGCTGGCGGGGACATGCAGGATCTGCTGCATCAGCAGCGAGCCCTGCAGCAGCTTGTTGAGCTGGATCTCCGCCTCCTTGACGACGACGACCATCCAGCCCCCGAAGCCGGCGATCGCCAGGGTCCACCAGAACGTGGGCATGATGATCATCGCGAGGCTGCGGGAGTAAATGGAGCGCAGGGACCAGTCGCCGTGCAAGAGTGCGCGCTCGGAGCGAGAGGCTCGCTGAGGCAAGCGCAGGAAACGTGGCACCTCGATCACCCCGCCGATGTCCCGGCGCGCGAACAGCCAGATGCCGCCCGCGCACAGGACGACTGCGAGGGCCAGCAGAAAGGCCATGGCGCCGAGGTTGGCACCATAGCCGGGCACGAGCGGTTTGCTGAGGTTGAAGTAGTAGACGGGCGACAGGCGGCTGAGCCATTCCGTGTTGGGGATGACTCGGTGCACCATGTCCAGGATGATGAACACGAACAGCAGACCGGACGTCAGGCCGGTTGCTGGGCGGCGCTCCTGGGTGAACTGGGAGACCAGCAAGCCAAGACCGCCGAACAGGGCGCCCATCACCGCCAGGTCGATGCCGAACAGGATCGCGTCAGACAGGCTGAGTCCCGCGTTCACCCTCGCGCTGCCCGCGTAGGCGAGCACGCCGACGATCACGGCCATCAGGAGCAGCGCCGACCACATGGCCGCCACTTTTTCGAGCGCGACGCGAACGCGCCCGCGAGGCAGGGACAGCAGGGCGTCGAGCGAGCCCCGGTCCTCCTCGCCGCGGAGCATTCCCGTGTGGGCCATGATCGGCCACAGCACGACGAGCAGTATCGTCAGGCCGTACTTCCAGGTCGCATATCCCCCGGCGGTGTCGAGCTTCAGCGGCTCGGCGAGCCAGCTGAAGCTCGATCCCAGGGCGATGACCGACGCCTTCGCCTCCGGTGTCGCGATGACAGAGGGAAAGGCGGCATAGATCGTGAGCATGAGAAAACCCATGCCGAGACCCCAGCCGAGAATCGGGATGCGATAGTCGCGCAGCGTCTTGAGGTAGATGCTCCTAAACATGGCTCAGCTCCAGCTGAGGCTCTCGGTCGGCCTTGTAATAGCGCATGAAGACATCGTCCAGGCTGGGTTCATGAGTCGTGAACGTCACCACGGAGTGGTGCGCCGCGGCTTTGACCACGGCATCCAGGCCGCCCTGAACCGTGAGTCGAAGGCTGCGGCCGCCGTCCAACGCCTCGACCTTGGCCACACCCGGCAGTCCCTTGAACTCGGCGAGTGGCGCGGCGTCGGCGAAAGCAATCGTGACCTCGTGCACCTTGATGTCCTTGAGCTCGGCAAGGCCACCCACGCGCACCAGCCTTCCGTCGCGAATGATCGCCACGCGCGTGCAGGTCTGCTCGACTTCAGTGAGGAAGTGCGAGGAGAGAAGGACGGTGCGGCCCTCCGCGCGTACCTCAGCGACCAGCCGGCCGAACTCCTGTTGGTTGAGCGGGTCGAGGCCGTTGGTCGGCTCGTCGAGCACCAGGAGCCGCGGCCGGTGCATGAACGCCTGGACCAGCCCCACCTTGCGCTTGTTGCCGCTCGAGTAGTGGCGGAACTTGCGGCTCGGATCGAGGTCGAAGCGCTGGGTCAGCTGCTTCGTGTAAGCCCGGTCGACGCCGCCCCTCAGATGCCCGAAATACTCGATGATCTGGCCGCCGGTCAGGCCGGGGTCGAGGGACAGCTCGCCGGGCAGGTAACCGACCAGCTTTTTGATCTCCACCGAGTCGTGCCAGCAATCGAGGCCTGCGATTTTCGCGACTCCCGAATCGGCGCGCAGCAGCGCCATGATCACCCGAATCGTGGTGGTCTTGCCTGCGCCGTTAGGCCCGAGGAAGCCAAAGACCTCGCCCTCCGCCACATCGAACGAGACGTCGATGATTCCACGCTTGGCCCCGTAACTCTTGGTCAGACCCTTCACTTCGATGATCGGTGCCGTCATCGGCTTTGCCTCCAGGTTGATTCCAAACTCAGCCGAACCAGAAGTGCAGGGTCGGGCCATCGATCAGCCGAAGCGCCCCCGCAGGAATCCCGAGGATCCGTTCGCACGCCTCGGTGTTCACGGCGACAGCGCGTTCGACGTCCTCGAACGGGATGGTGCGGGCCTGGCGCGCCAGGAACAGTTCGGTCGCAGTCTCGCCGAAGCCCTGCATGACCATGACGAGCAATCGCGCGACATCGTCGGGCGAGCCCGTGTGAAAGATCCCGTCGCGGTTGCCCTGGCGGATGATCGCGGCCAGGACGGGCGCCAGCCGGCTCACCGACGTGCGCCTGAACTTCTCGCGCACGATTGCGTTGTGGTCTGAGATCCACACCTCGAGAACCGCAAGCACCAGCGATTTGTTGGCCGCCTTGAAGCGCTGGATGCCGGCGAAGAGCGCCTCGTATTTCTGAAGGGCGTCGAGCTCAGAGTCGTCAACGATCGTGGCGACGGATGCCATGGCGGCGTCCGTCATGCGGTCCACGACGGCCTCGAGCAGGACCTCTTTCGAATCGAAGTAGTGGTAGAAGGCGCCCCGCGAAGCGTCGAGCTCGTCCAGCACGTCCTGGACGCTCATCTGCTCGTAGCCCTTGGCCTGGATGAGTCGCTGGGCGGTGTCGACAAACGCGTCCCGCCGGACGGTGTGGACGGCTGGATTGAGCGTTCTGGCCACCCCCGCACTATAACAGACCGACAGTCGGTCTATTAATAGGCTTCGCGCCAGAGCTCGAAGGCGAAAAGCGTCCAGAGCTGCTTGCGGTTGTCGCGGCGGCCGGTGAGGTGTTCGTCGATCAGCCGGCTCACGGCCGCCGGCTCGAACCAGCCCTGGCCCGCGATCCGATCGGGCGAGAGCACGGACAGCATCTGCTCTTTGAGAGGACCACGAAACCAGTCCGCGACCGGGATGCCGAAGCCCTTCTTGGGGCGGTTGAGGATGCTGTCCGGCAGGATGCCGCGGAGCGCGCGCTTCAAGAGGAACTTCGACCGCAGGCCGCGCAGCTTCATGTTCAGGGGCAGCCGCGTGCCATACGCGACGAAGTCGTTGTTGAGCATCGGCACGCGGCCTTCGAGCGAAGCCATCATCGAAGCGCGATCGAGCTTGACGAGGATGTCGTTCTCGAGATACATCCGCATGTCCAGGAGCAGGACCTGGTTCAGGCCACCCCCCTCGTCCCGGATAAGAGTCGTTTGGGGTGGTGAGGGATTCGCGCCGGCAATCTCGCGCCGCACATCCGCACAGAGCAGCGCCATGCGGTCCTCAGGCGCGAACGAGCCCATCCACCGCTGGTGACGCTCTTCGATCGGATATCGAGCCCCGCCCACGAATCGCCTGGCGCGGAAGTCGAAGCTCAGGTTGTCGCGCGAGACCGGCAACCGCCTGACCACCGGTTCCACCAACCCCTCGCGCAGCAGGCGCGGAGCGCGCATGTAGTAGCCCGCCAGTCGATGCGCCTGCATCGTCGGGTAGCCGGCGAACAGCTCGTCTCCCCCGTCGCCGCCGAGGGCGACCTTGACGTGGCCGCGCGTGAAGGCGGAAAGGAGGTAGGTAGGGATGATCGACGCGTCGGCCAGGGGCTCGTCGAGCAGCGCCGGCAGGCGCGGGATCAGGCCCAGGAGCATGGCGGGCTCGAGAATCAGCTCGTGATGATCCGTGCCGAGGTGCCGCGCCACCTGCCGCGCATAGGGCGCCTCGTCGAAGGAGCGTTCGGCGAAACCGACCGAGAAGCTCTTAACGTCCGTGCCTAGCTGGGTCATCATCGCTGCCACCGCGCTCGAGTCGATGCCCCCGGAGAGAAAAACCCCCAGGGGCACGTCGCTGATGAGCTCCTTGCGAACTGACTCGCGCAGGACCGACCTGAGCTCGTCGCACTCCTCGTCGAGACTCCGGTTCGCGGCCGTGCCGTCCTCGTTGAGCGCAGGCGCCCAGTACCGATGGACTCGGCGTGTGCCGCCGGCGATCGACCACGTCAATGTGTGCCCGGGCGAGAGCTTGCCGACTCCACGCACGATGCTTCGCGGGGAGGGCACGAACTCGTATGCGAGGTATTGGTCCAGCGCGACCGGGTCGACGCCTTTCCGCAGCGCGGGATCACGGAGCAGCGCTTTCAGCTCCGAGGCGAAGACCAGGCGGCCGCCCTCGATCGCGTAATGGAGTGGCTTGATGCCCATCCGGTCCCGAGCCAGGAACATAGCGCCGCGGCGGCGGTCGAGCACGGCGAACGCGAACATCCCGTTGAGCCGCCCGGCCAGATCCTCCCCCCACTGCTCGTAGCCGTGGACCAGGACCTCGGTGTCCGACTGCGTATAGAAGGAATGGCCGGCCGCCATCAGCTGATCGCGAAGCTCCAGATGGTTGTAGATCTCCCCGTTCTGGACGACCCAGATGTTCGAGTCCTCGTTGTGGAGGGGCTGGTGGCCCCCCTGCAGGTCGATGATCGACAGGCGGCGCATGCCGAGCGTCACGCCGTCGAGATGAACCGACCCTTCATCGTCCGGCCCACGGTGGGCCAGGGCCGCGCACATCTTCTGCACGAGCTCGCGGCCCGCCGCAGGCTCACCGCCGGCGACGCCGCAAATCCCGCACATCTAAGAACGATGCCGGACGGATGGCCTCCCGTCACTCGCCGCTTCGCGCCTTGGAGAACGCTCGAGGATCTCCCTCACCACGTACGTGGTCTTGCCCTGTGACTCGTGGTACGTCCTGATCGCAAGCTCGGCCAGCAGTCCCATCAGGATGAACTGCACGCCGACGATGGCGAGGAACACGGCGAGCAGCAGGAGCGGGTTGTCGTGAGCGTATGGGTAGGGCGGGAGCAGCTTCTGGATGATCACGATCGCCCCGCAGATGATCGATAACGCCCAAAGGCCGAATGCCGCAAAGCCGAAAAAGTAAATCGGCTTGGTCGAGTAGCTGCCCAGCAGCTTCACGGTCATGAGGTCGAGGAGCACGCGCGACGTGCGCGACAGCGAATACTTCGATTTGCCGAATGCCCGCGGCCGGTGGTTGACCGTGATCTCGGTGATGCGGGCCCCGACCCAGGACGCGTAAACCGGGATGAACCGGTGCATCTCGCCATAGAGCTTCACGTCCTGGATGACGTCGCGGTGGTAGGCCTTCAGGGTGCAGCCGAAGTCGTTGAGGCGCACGCCAGTGACGCGCGCGATGATCCAGTTGGCGATCCTGGACGGCAGGACGCGGGAGGCATCGTCCCGCCTCGACCTTCTCCAGCCGCTCACCACGTCGTACCCCTCGTCGATCTTCTCGAGGAGGCGCGGGACGTCGTGAGGATCGTTCTGCATGTCGCCGTCCATGAATACGAGGATGTCGCCGCGACTGTGATCGATCCCGGCCTGAACGGCCGCGGTCTGGCCGAAGTTGCGCCGGAACGAGACCACCCGGACACGACCATCACGCGCCACCAGCTGGCCGAGGCGCTCGGTGCTGCCGTCGCGGCTGCCGTCGTCGATGTAAAGGACCTCGAATGAGAAGGCCAGGGCGTCCAGCACCCCCATGAGCTCCTCGTGCTGCGGCGCGATGCTCTCGACCTCGTTGAACACGAGGACGATCACCGACAACCGAGGCGCGATTGGAGCCTGTGGGCGGATACGTGCGGCCACTCAGCGATTTTAGGCTTGGTAAGCTCCGTCCCCGATGACCGTCGAAGTCGCGCGCGCGACGCCGGGCGAGCGCGACCACAGCCGTGCCGAGGCGTGGTGGATCTTCGCCTCGATCCCGATGCTCGGCGCCGCGATCGCGTTCGCGTGGACCATGCACAGCACCCTCGAGCGCCTCTATGGGATGACGGCGCCCGCCTGGGATGTCGCCTACGACCAGCAGGTGATCTGGGACATCTCGGTCGGCCAGGGCTTTTACTCGAGCTTCGCGCGTGCCAACTTCCTCGGCATCCATTTCGAGCTCGTCTTCGTCGTGCTCGCGGCGATCGAGAAGTTTTGGCCCAATCCCGCCGTGCTCCTGATCTTCTCCTCCGCGGGGCTTGCCGCCACTGCGCCCGCCGCCTACTTCTTCTTTCGCGCCGTCATGCCGGCCGGCCGTGCGGAATCGCCGTGGCTCGCGATGGCACTGGCGGCGCCGATACCGTTCTGGGCCGCGATCCAGGGGGCGGCCAGCGACTTCTTCCACCCTGAGAACATGGCCCTCGCTTTCGCGCTCCTCGCCGCTTGGGCAGGGCTCCGCGGACATCGCATTGCCATGTGGCCCCTCTGCCTGCTCACGCTGTCGTGCAAGGAGGACCAGGTCTACACGGTCGGGGTGATCGCCATCTTGATGAAGGTGTACGGCGCTCCCGCGATCAAGAAGCACTGGCGTTTCATCCTTTACCTCGCCCTCGCCTGGTTCCTGTTCGGCACGGGGATTGTCCAGCAGCATTACCGCAACAGCGGCTACACCGACTTCGTGTACTACGCGTGGCTGGTCGGTCTCGACCCGACCATCCCGACCACCGTCACCAACTTCCTCGAAGCGTTCGTCCGCCCTTGGGCGCTGCTCACCCTGTCGGGCCTCGTGGCCGCGCTGTTTGCCATGCCCCTATTCGCCCCGCGATGGCTGCTGCTCGTGATACCGCCGTACCTGGCGAACGTCTTGAGCGGGCATACCCCCCAGAACATCCTGGGAGACCACTACGTGCTCCTGTTGCTGTTTCCCCTGATGGTGGCGGCCGGAGTTGGAGCCCGAAACCTCCTGCTCCGCCGCTCGTTTCGGCCCGCCACCGCCCTGGTGGCGATGGTGCCCGGTTTCGTGCTGGCATGGGCGACCGGCGACATCCCACCCGCCCCAGGCGGCCACATCGACCTGTATTCGCGCCCCAACACAGTCTCCGAGGTGCTGACGGCCACGGCGATGATCCCGCCGGATGCCCACGTCAACGCCGACGACGGCCTCGCGGTCTGGCTCGCCAATCGGCACGTCATCAACGACTTCCCGGACAAGCTCGACGCGAGCTGTTACGTGGTGCTCGACGCGCAGCCGTACTTGAGCGGCCCGACCCACCCGGACCAGCGGCTCGCTGCCATCAGCGCCCTGCCCGGCAGCGGGCGAACCAAGCTCTTCGACGACGGCAGGTTCCAGGTCTGGAGCCCTGTCGGAGATTGAGTACGTAGTCTTTAGGGTCACCATGGCTTTGGCTACGTCGGTCAGGGAGCGGCTCGATCAGCTGTTTCAGCAGCGGATCGTGATCCTCGACGGCTCCATGGGGGTCATGCTGCAGCGTCGGGGCCTCAGCGACGAGGAGTTCCGGGGCGAACGCTTCCGCCACCATCCCAAGCCGCTCCGCAACAACAGCGACGTGCTCTGCCTCACGCAGCCCGACCTGGTCACTCGCGTGCACCGCGAGTACCTCGAGG
>JBOHUP010000254.1:0-7466 GCA_050734615.1 Candidatus Dormibacteraceae bacterium
CATCGGCATCGCGCGGGCCCTCATCCTGAAGCCCACCTTCATCGTCGCGGACGAGCCGGTGTCGGCCCTGGACGTCTCGATCCAGGCGCAGATCGTGAACCTGCTGGAGGACCTGCAGCAGGCTCACCAGCTCACCTACCTGTTCATCGCGCACGACCTGTCGGTGGTGCGCCACCTCAGCGATCGCGTGGCGATCATGTACCTGGGCAAGATCGTCGAGATCGCGCCCGGCGACGAGCTGTACGAGGGTCCGCTGCACCCCTACACCCGACTGCTGCTGAACTCCATCCCGACCACGGACCCCGACAGGGAGATGGCGCGAGAGGCGCCCAAGGTCGATGGCGAGCCACCTTCGCCGACCAACATCCCCACCGGCTGCCGGTTCCATCCGCGCTGCCCGATCGCGAAATTCCCGATCTGCTCGAGCGAGGAGCCGCCTCTCGAGGAGAAGGCGCGCGGCCGCTCGGCCGCATGTCACTTCCCCGGCCAGTTCTAGCGCTTGCTGCCGGCCGGCTGCAGCGCCGGCAGGACCTCCTCGACCAGCCGCTTGTACTGACCGGCCTGGTCCCAGCTCGTGATCCTGAGCCCGACGTCGGTCACGCCCATGCTCTCCAGGCGCTTCAGGTGTGCGATGCACTTGTCCGGTGAGCCGAGCGCGACCCATTCGCGCACGTCCTTCTCGGAGAATTCGGTCGGCACGTAGTACATGTCCAGGAAGCGCTTCGACTCCTCCACCGCGGCTGCCTCGTCCTCGTTGATGTTGATGTTGTGATAGATGCAGCGGTCGAAGGTGTCGGGATCCTTGCCGCCCTCCTTGATCTTCTCGATCATGTCCTTGACCCGCCACTCCAGGTCCTTGGGCTCCCAGATCGAGGTCTGCCAGCCGTCCCCGTGTTTGACCGCGCGGCGGTGCGTCCTCTCGACCAGGTCGCGGTTCTCCGCGGGCGCGTTGTTGGCGATCCAGATGGGTGGCTGCGGCTTGGCCGCGGGCTTGGGGTCGATGCTGATGCCGTCGAAGTTGTATTCCTTGCCGTGGAACGACGCGTTGTCGGTCGTCCACAGCAGGCGCAGGATCTCGATCCACTCGACCAGGCGCGTCACGCGCTGGGCGTTGACCAGGCCGTACAGGCCGCCCTCCACTCTCGCGCCCTCCTGCTCGACCAGCCCGGTGCACGCGATGAGGACCGAGCGGCCGCCGGAGATGACGTCCAGGCTGGCCCACTGGTAAGCGAGCAGGACGGGGTCGCGGAGCGGAAAGCTGGCCATGCACGCAGTGCCCAGGCGCACCTTCTTGGTCCGGCCGGCGACGGCGGCGAGCAGCGCGATCGACTCGAGCCGCGGCTTGCCGAGCAGGCTGTCGCCGACCCAGATGGCGTCGAACAGGCCGGAGCGGTCGGCCTGCTCCGACAGGTGGAGCATGGTTTCGACGTCGGTCACGCCGAACAGGATTCCGCGGTTGGGCAGCGTCAGTCCGATTCGCATTCTTTGACCTCTAGTTGTGCCGGCTGGGGGTCGCCCGCTCGGTGCTTTTCGTGATGGGTGTGCGGGCGAGGAAATCGAGGATCGTCTTGCGCGTTTCCTCGCGGAACTCGACGTAGAACATGTGGCGGGCGCCCTCGACCATGTGGAGCTCGGCGCCGGGGATGCGCGAAGCGAGCAGCGGGCCGTTGCCGGCGGCGTTGAGCCGGTCCTGCGAGCCATGGATGACCAGGGTCTTCGCGGTGATCTCGGGCAGGTGCGCCCAGGAATCGTGCCCCTCGGATGCCTCCTCGTGGAGCTCCGAGATCTCCGGCGGCAGCTTGACGACGGCGCGGCGCTGGCGGGTCAGGGCGACCCACTCGGGATGCTTGTTGTAGAACTCGTCGGTCACGAACAGCTCCATGCGGCGCCGGAACGCTTCATCCGGATCCGCCGGCGGGTTGGCGAAGAACGCGACCACGTCGTCCGGGCGCTTCACCCCATGCGCGTTGCCCGGCGTGGTGCAACCGAGGACCAGCCCGCCCAGCCGGTCGGAGTGGTCGATGCCGAGCCATTGCGCGGTGCGGCCGCCAAAAGAAACCCCGAATGCATGGGCTCGGTCGAAACCGGCGTCATCGAGCACCGCGATCACGTCCTTGGCGAAGAGGCGGGTCGAATAAGGCGGCGTGGTCGGCATGTCGCTCTGTCCCGTGCCGCGATAGTCGATCAGGACGAGTTGGTGGCTGCCCGAGTAATCGTCGACCACGTCGTCCCACATCCGGTGGTCGCTCGCCTGGCCGGGCAGCAGGACGAGTGGGCTGCCGCTGCCCATCAGCTCGTAATAGATCTTGACCCCGTTTGAGTTGGCGAAAGGCATTTGTCTGCTCCTTCAGAGGTAGCGAGAGGTGGGCTGGCCCGATAGCGCCTCCACCCCATCTTTGGTGACCAGCATCGTGTCCTCGACGACCGCGGTACCGAAGCCGAGCTTGACCAGCATCGGTTCGAGCGCGAAAACCATGCCTTCCTTCAGCACCTGGTTGGCCTCAAAGGAGAACCAGGGCATCTCCCACATCGCGGTGCCCAGGCCGTGCCCCTGGCCCATGGGCATGTGCTCCTCGACATAGCCCGCCTCGTAGGCGATTTCCTTGCACTTCGCTTTGAGCTCGGGGACCACCGACCCGGGCCGCGCGTCGTCCAGCCACACCTGGAACATGCGCTCCGCGGTGGCGAGGAAACGGCGCTGCTCCTGGCTGGGCTCGCCGATCACGAAGGTCCGCGAGAGGTCGGAATGGTAGCCGTCGAGCTTGGCGCCGATGTCGATGAACACCATGTCGCCGGTCTGCATGATCCGGCCGGTCGGCACGCTGTGCTTCAGGCCGGCGCGAGGGCCGGCGCCGACCGCGGTGTCGAACGCGACAGCCTCGGCGCCCAGCGCGAACATCGTCCCGTTGCCGACGCCGGCCACCTGGTGCTCGGAGGCGCCGGGCAGGCTGGCCTCGATCGCGGCCTTCAACCCCTCTCCCCCGACCAGGCTGGCCTGGCGCATCTTGGCGATCTCGAGCGGGCTCTTGATCGAGCGCAGCTCGATCAGCATCGCAGTGGCCGAGACGAGCTCTCGCCCGGGCAGGATCCTGGCCATCGCCTCAGCCCATGTGCGCGGCAGCGATTCCCAACCCACCACGCCGATGACTCTTGCTTTCGTGTCGGCCAGCAAATCCGCGGCTTTGACCGCGGGCCCGTCACCGGCCGCGGCCGGGTGCGCCTCTTTCACCCACGTCTGCCAGTACAGGCTGTGCATGGGCTCGCCGTGCAGGTTGCGGCTGCAGAAGAGCCACGGGTCGGCGTCCTTCTGCACGACCACGGCCTGCGGCCCGCCGAACGTGCTGAAGTTGGTCAGCCAGCGCGCGGATGCGTCATCGCCGCCCGGCGCGCCGTAGATCACCACCGCGTCCATGCCCGCACCGGCCATCGCCTGGCGGACTCGCTTAAGCCGGGCGTCGTACTCCGACTGCGGGAACGGAAGCTGGAGCCACTGCTTCCTGCTCTCCCAGTCATAGGCGACCTTCGGCTCATACGGAATGTCCAGCTTGAGTCCGTACATGTGCGCTTCCCCTTGACTAACTCAGTGAATCGGGTCCGGTGCCTTCACTCCCATGCGATCGGTCGCGTCAACCACCTTCTGCCATACCTCGGCCGCGACCTCCACCCCATTGTCGCGAGATCGCTGCTTGCGCGCGGCGCTGCCAGTGCCCGGCAGCACCGGCGGATCGAAGCCCGCTCGCGGCGCGCTGCTGCGCACGCTGCCATCGAGTGCGGCGACCGCGCGGGCGAACATCTCGGGTGTCGTGACGGCCGCGGGATCGATCGCCGCGATGAACATGCCGTCCTCCTCGCGCGGGTACTCGCCCGCCAGCGCGGCGGACAGCAGCTCCACCGCGACCGCCAGCGCGTAACCCTTGTGGCCGCCCAGCGGCGCCATGGTCCCGGCCGGCGGCATGGCCTGGGCCGGGTCCGTCGTCGGGTTGCCCTGCATGTCGACGGCCCAGTTGTCCGGGATCGGCCGGCCGGTGGTGCGCGCGATCGACACCTTGCCGCCCGCCGCCTGCGTGGTCGACACGTCGACCACGACCGGCGCCCCGTCCGGATACGGAAACCCGAACGCGATGGGGTTCGTGGAGAACCGCGGCTCGAGCCCGCCCCACGGCGCCATCACCGGCGACGAGGTGCTGCCCGACAGGGCGAGGATGGTGATGATCCCTTCCTCGGCCGCCTTTTCGACGTAGTAGCCGAGGCGGCCGATGTGGCCGACGTCGGCGGCCACCGCGATGCAGGATCCGGACTTGCGCGCGCGATCGATGCATATCCGCATCACGCGGGTGGTCACGACCGCGCCCCAGCTGTGGCCGCCGTCGACGGCGATC
The DNA here is from genome assembly GCA_050734615.1 of Candidatus Dormibacteraceae bacterium. Taxonomy (GTDB): domain Bacteria; phylum Chloroflexota; class Dormibacteria; order Dormibacterales; family Dormibacteraceae; genus DASXBJ01. The sequence continues at coordinate 4,380 of JBOHUP010000254.1, forward strand.
GCGGATGGCTTCTCGCGCGTCACCTTGATCGCCGCGGGCGAGCGCAAGGCGCCGCTCTTGGCGTATTCCAGGTAAGCGGGCAGGCGCATCAGGTCCTGCGAGTCGTAGCCGCGCTCTCCCGCGTCGACCAGGACCTCGGCCACCAGCGCGGCCTCCTCCTCGACCACCCCGGCCTTGGTCAGCGCCTCTGTCGCGAACGCGCGCAGCTCGTCGGGCCGGAACCTCAGCATGCTCACCAGAAGCGAAATGGTGAAGCGTTCAGGCGCTCGACGCCGTCGGTGGTCACGTGCCACACGTCTTCCCAGCAGGCGGTGCCGAACTTGAACTTCACGAGCATCGGCTCGAAGGCGAACACCATGCCGCGCTCCAGCTTGGTCTGGTTGCCCGGCGCGAAGGCGGGCCGGTTCTGGATGTTGCAGCCGATGCCGTGGCCCCGGAAGTACAGGTTGTCCGCGTAGCCCGCGTCTTGAGCCATCCGCAGGGCCACTTCGCCGATCGAGGCAATCGTCACGCCAGGCTCCATGCGCTTGGTGCACTCCTCGACGATCGACACCTGCGTCTCCATGAAGCGCAATTGCTCGGGGCTGGGCTTGCCGCACACGGTCTGGCGGCTGCAGTCGCTGTAGTAGCCCATGTTGCGGCTGCCGAGATCTACGTACACGACGTCGCCCTCGCGCACGCGGTTGGCGGTCGGCGCCATGTGCTTGAAGCCGGCGCGCTCCCCGGCGACCACCGAGATCGCAAAGCCGACGTGCTCGGCCCCGGCGCGAAACATGGCCTCGGTGGCGGCGGCGGCGATGTCGAACTCGCTGACGCCCTCGCGCACCGCGCCCATCGCCGCGATCACGGCGGCATCGGCCTGCTTGGCGGCGGCACGCAGCACTTCGACCTCGGCGGGTGACTTGATCTTGCACATCTCGTCCAGCAGCTCGGTGGCCGGACGCACCTGGACCTTCGGGAACGCGCGGGCCAGGAACTCAGTGGCGCCGGGCAGGGTCGGGCCGGCCAGGCCGATGATCCGCACGCCCTGGTGCCCGTCGTTGATGAAGTCCTCGACGTGGTCGAAGACCGTCGAGGCCGTGGCGTTGCCGGTGACGGTGCGCGGTGCGGCGGCGCAGCGCACGTCGGTGATCCAGCAGTCCTGGATGCCGGAGTGCATGGGCTCGCCGTGCATCACGGCGTTGGTGGTGAAGCCAGGCTCGCCGGAAGTTGGGACGACCGCGATGCTCTGCCCGCCGTAGAAGTCTTCGAAGTTCGTGAGATAGCGGATGTACGAGCCGTTGCCGGGATCGCCGGCGACCAGGACCAGATCGAAGCCCGCTTTTTTCGCGGCGGCCTGCAGCCGCGCGATGCGCTGCTCGTACTCGCTGACCGGGAACGGCAGGTTCATCCACGGCTGGCGATCCCCGAGCGAGTAAGCGACCTTGCCCCAGCCGTACGGCATGGCCAGGCGATCCGCTGCGTGCTTCACCAGACTCCTCTTTAGATGCCCTCGCATCACCAACCGGCGAGAATCTGCAGCTTAAAGCAGTCGCGAAACCTGATGGAGGAAGCACATGGACCACGAGCACGAGAGACATGCGACGTATGGGGCGAGGCCGGACGATTCGCTGTACGACCGCATCGTCCGGCAGCGCATGCCGGCCACAAAGAGAGTCCTGCGGGCGGCCGACCGCAAATGGGAAGGCGACGTCCAGCTGCTGATCGACGCCGGCAACGGCTTCGAGGACAGGTGCATCTCGTCATTCCTGCGGCGCCTGCCGCCGAAATCGGAGACGGACATCCACCGGCACAACTTCGAGGCGATGGGCTACGTGGTCAAGGGCAAAGGCTTCGAGATCCACGACGGCGAGAGGATCGATTGGGCCGATGGCGACGCCGTCTTCATACCGGCCAACGTTTGGCACCAGCACCTGAACCCCTACGACGAGGAGGCGCGCGTGGTGTTCATCACGAACTGGGCGCTCATGCTGCATTTGAACGCGTGCACCATGGAACCGTCGCCGACGTGGGAGGACGCGATGCGGCGGCCGACGGTCTACGTCGACCCCTACCTCGGGGACAAGCGCATCAGCTAGTCGCCGGCGCCTCGCGCATGGAGATGAGCGTCGTCGGAATGGCGAGCGCCGCCAGGACGGGCAGGACCCAGAGCACAGCGGGATAGCCGTAGCCGGCGGCCACCAGCCCGAGCAGAGCGGCGCCGCTGCTGGTGCCTATGTCGACGGCCGTGTTCCACGCGCCCGTGACGACCCTGACGTCGGTTGACTTTCCAGTGATAAGCATCGAGAGGAAGCCGGTGGTCTGGACCGCGCCCGCGCCGGCGCCGTAGACGGCGGCACCCACCAGCACCAGGATCGACCCATGGCCGACCGGCAGGGCGGCCAGGCCGAGCGCGCTGGCCACGGTGCCGATGAGCATCACGGTCGGCGGCGAGACGCGATCCGCCATGACCCCCGACGCCAGCCGACCCAGCCCGCGCGCGCCGCCCGAAACGAGCAGGAAGGTGGCGGCTGAGACCAGACCTCCGACCGGATAGATGACGGGGATGAAGCTGACCACCGCCCCGAACGACATGTTGACGATGATCAACGTGAGCAGGGTCGTGGTCATCGACCGGCCCGGGCGCCACTTGCGCAGGTCGAGGGGCGCCGAGGTCCCCGGATCGCGGATGAGCCACAGCGCGGCGACCGCTCCGGCGATGCCGGCGGCGCCGGCGATGCCGGCGGCAACGCCGCCATAACCGCCGCCCAGGAGAAACAGCCCAAGCGGGGGAAACACGACCAGCGGCAGGGTGAACGCGATGCCGTAGATCCCCATCGCGGCGCCGCGGCCCTCCGGGGTTGAGTGGTGGGCCGACAGGGACATGCAGACGACGCCGGCCACGCCGAATCCCACCCCACGCATCGCCGTGATCAAAAGAATCGTCCGGACGTCGAGGTTCGGGATGAAGTAAAGCCCGCACGTGGCGCCGATGATCAACATCCCGCCCGCGGCCAGCATTCGGGACGAGACGCGGGTCATGAGCGCGGGCGTCAGGAACTCGGCCACCACGGTGGTGGCCAGGAGCGCGAAGGTGGCGGCTCCGGC
>JBOHUP010000255.1:0-15109 GCA_050734615.1 Candidatus Dormibacteraceae bacterium
CGCGCTGGCCAGGGACGCGGCCCTGATGGCCGCTGCGATCCGTGGCGGCGTCGAGGCCGGCCGCATGGCCTACCTGGGAGGGCGCATCCCGCGGCGCGCGGAAGCGAGCCCCAGCTCGCCGGCGGAGGGCATCTCGCGGCGAAGCTAGACGGGCCGGTCGCGATGGCGGTCGTCGACAGCGCCGCCGCCGGCTTGCGCTCAGCGTCCAGGGCCACCATCCTCCAGCTCCGCGCTCCGCGATTGAGCGGCCGTGAGCTCGAGCACGAGGCGGCCGCGCTGGTCGCCGGGTCTTCAGTCCCGGTCATCGTCAGCTCGCGCTGCGACGTCGCGCTCGCCGTAGGAGCCGCCGGGGTCAATCTTCCCGGGTTGGACATCTCGGCGCGCGCCGCCCGTGTCCTGATGCGAGAACGGCTGGTCGGGCGGTCGGTGCATTCCCTGGACGAGGCTGTGCAAGCGGAGCGCGAAGGCGCCGACTTCGTGATCTTCGGGCCGGTCTGGCCCAGCCCAAGCCACCCGCACGCGCCCGCGGCGGGCCCACGTGCGCTGGCTGAGTTGGCGCGCGCCATACGCATCCAGGTGGTCGCCATCGGCGGGGTCACGCCGGCACGCGTCGCGGAATGCCGGACGGCCGGTGCGGCGGGCTACGCGGCGATCAGCATGTTCAAGTGATCGCGCTGCAGATCAATGGCAAACGCGTCGAGCTGGACGGGCCGACCAGTCTGCCCGACTACCTCGGGCGCCTGGGCGTGGATCCCCGCGCGGTCGCGATAGAGCACAACGGCGAGATCATCGAAAGGAGCGCATTGGCGAACGTGGTGCTCAGAGACGGGGATCAGCTGGAGATCGTGCGCATGGTCGGCGGCGGGGTCAGCGGACGGCCAGGCGCTCCCTGATCGCGGCCTCGGCTTCGGCCCGCTCGTCCCAGGGCTCGGAGCCTGTGGCCATCTGCATCGAGCGCTCGTGGCCTTTGCCGGCGAGCAGCACGCAGTCGCCGGGCCCGGCGATCTCGATGGCGCGGCGGATCGCCGCGCGACGGTCGATCACGATCTCGTAGTCGCGTCCTGCCGCCCTGCCCTCGGCGCCGGCCTGTACGTCGCGTGCTATCTCGACCGGGTCCTCGGCCAGCGGATCGTCGGTGGTGATGATGAAGAAGTCGGCGAACTCGGCGGCCGACCGGCCCATGCCGGGGCGGTCGTGATCGGACCGCGCCGTCGACCCGAAGACCACGATGAGACGGCCCTTCGTGAAAGGGCGGAGCTCCGCGAGCGCGCTGGCCAGGGCGCCGGCCGAATGAGCGAAGTCGATGAAGACGCGGAAGTCCTGGCCGAGGTCGACGGCTTCGAGCCGGCCCCGCACTCCTTCGAATCCCGCCAGCCCCTGGCCAACCGCCTCGATCGGGACGCCCAGCGCGAGGCAAACGCCGGCGGCGCACAGTGCGTTGTAAATGTTGAACCGGGCGGGCACGTGCAGGGTCACCTCGGCATCGCCGAGCGGGGTCCTCATGCGGAACCGCGAACCTGACCCGCTCACGTTGAGCTCGACTGGATGCAGGTCGGCAGCAGTGGTGAGCCCGTAGGTCCAACGCCGCGCGATGGGTCTGTGCGCCAAGCGCTCATAGCTCGCGTCATCCCGGTTGAGGACCGCGGTCTTCTCGATGCCCTTGTCCGCCGAGTTGGCGGCAAGGTCGATCAGGCGCGCTTTGGCTTCGAGGTACTCCTCCCACGTGGCGTGGTAGTCGAGGTGGTCGTGGCCGACGTTCGTGAAGGCAGCCACATCGAAATCGCAAGCCCCCACCCGCTCCTGGACAAGTGCATGCGAGGTCGCCTCGATCACGGCACACTCGGCCTCCGCTTCGACCATGCGGGCGAGCCAGGCCTGGATCTCAGGCGCCTCCGTGGTGGTCTGGCCGCTCGTGTTGTCCATCTCGCGGCCGCTGACCATGAAGGAGACGGTGCTCATCGCGCCGGCGACGATGCCGCTGGCCTGGAGGACGTGCTCGGCCATATGGGTCGTCGTCGTCTTGCCGTCGGTTCCCGTGACGCCCGCGACCTTGAGCCGGCTCGACGGGCGTCCAAAGAACTCGGCTGCGATCTCGGCCAGCCCGCTGCGCGTCGACGGAACGTGCAGGATCGACGTGCCCGATGGCACCGGGACGGAGCGATGCATGGCGAGCGCCACAGCGCCATTGGCCAGCGCGTCCGCGACGAATACGTGGCCGTCGGCGTGCAGGCCTTCGACCGCCACGAACAAATCTCCAGGCCTGACGCGTCGTGAGTCATAGGCGATGCCGGCGATCTCGATGTCGCCGTCGCCTTCCAGTCGGGCGCCAGGCACGCCGCGAGCGATGTCGGAGAGTTTCATCCTCGCTCGCAGCATAATCGGCCGGTGATCGCCGATATCGGTGGCCGGCCCTTCGAGTGGGGCTCGCGCACTTACGTGATGGGAATCGTCAACGTGACCCCCGACTCGTTCAGCGGCGATGGGGTCGGCTCGGACGTCGACGCCGCGGTGCGGCAGGGCATGCGCATGGTCCATGAGGGCGCCGACATGCTCGATGTGGGGGGCGAGTCGACGAGGCCGGGACATCTGCCGATCTCCGCCGCTGCCGAGATCGCGCGCATCGAACCGGTCATCCGAGGCCTGGCTCGTAACTCCGGGGTGCCGGTCTCAGTCGACACGTACAAGCTCGAGGTCGCCGAAGCCGCCGTCAGCACGGGCGCAGCCATCCTCAACGACATCTGGGGCCTTAGCCGATCGCCCGACATCGCGGACCTGGCGGCCCGCAAGCAATGCGCGCTGGTCGTGATGCACAACCAGGACGGGACGGAATATCGAGGAGACCTGCTCGGTGAGATCAAGCGATTCCTGAAGCAGGCCGCGAGACTGGCGGTCGCCGCGGGCGTGCCGAAGGAGCGCGTGATGGTCGACCCCGGGATCGGGTTCGGCAAGACGGCGGAACAGAACTGGGAGGTGATGCGCCGGCTGGGCTAGCTCAAAGAGCTTGGCTTTCCGATCCTGGTGGGCACCTCTCGAAAGTCGTTCATCGGCAAGCTCCTCGATCTGCCGGTCGACCAGCGGTTGGAGGGGACGGCAGCGACAGTGGTGGCGTCGGTGCTGCGCGGCGCTGACGTCGTGCGGGTGCACGAAGTGCTCGAGATGACGCGCGCGGTGCGCGTTGCCGACCACATGCGTTGACAGTCGTCTACCTGGGCCTGGGATCGAATCTGGGGCGCCGCTCACGCAACCTGAGCGCCGCGCGACGACGCCTGCGTCAAAAAGGCCTGCGCATCTTGCGTCAAAGCCGCGTCATCGAGACCGCGCCTTGGGGCGTCACGGATCAGCCGCGGTTCCTCAACCAGGTTGTGGAGGCCGAGTGGCCAGGCCCGCCGCGCGCTCTCCTTCGAGCGGCCAAAGAGGTCGAGCGAGAGGGCGGCCGATTGCCGTCACGCCACTGGGGTCCGCGCGCCATCGACGTCGACATCCTTGTCTTCGGCGAGGAGCGCATCACGGAGTCCGACCTCGTCGTCCCGCACCCCCGTCTCGCGGAGCGGCCCTTCGTCCTGGCCTCATTGCGAGAGCTGGGGGTCTTTGATCCGGTGATCAGGCGGGGCGCGCGTTCGTGAACCGGTAGCCGATCCCGGGCACGGCCAGTATGTAATAGGGACGCGAGGGTTGCGTCTCGATCTTCCGGCGGAGGTTGCGGATGTGCACGTCGATGACGCGAGTCTCGATCGGGTATTCATAGCCCCAGATCGAGTTGAGGATCTTCTCGCGGCTCAGGACCTTGCCTGCATTGCTGGCGAGGAACGTGAGCAGGTCGAACTCGGTGTGGGTCAGCTCGACCTCTTTGCCGGACTTGTAGGTGCGCCGCTCGTTGACGTCGATCACGAGGTCACGAAACTCGATGCGGCTGCGCATGGCCTCCGCCGACTCAAAGCGTGCGCGGCGCAGGTGGGCCGTCATCCGCGCGACCAGCTCGCGCAGGCGCAGCGGCTTGCCCACGTAGTCGTCGGCGCCGATCTCGAGGGCGACGACGACGTCGATCTCGTCCGACCGCGTGCTCATCATGATCACGGGCACGGACGGGTCCATCTTGCGCAGGTCTCGGCAGACGTCGAAACCCGCACCGTCCGGGAGCGTGACCTCCAGCAGGACGACGCTGGGTCGCGCGTGCTCGACCTGGCGCAGCGCCTCCGCCACGCCATCCGCCTCGATCACCTGATAACCGTCCTGCTCACAGGCGCCCTTGATCTCTCGCCGGATCGCCGGATCGGGATCGACCACCAGGACTTTGCGTGAGGTGTCGGCAGCCATCCACCAACCCTAACTGATTTGAAGGATTGTTAGGAGATGTTTCGTTTCAAGCCCCGAACGTAGGCCCTGGCTTTCCTCTCCAGCGACACGACCTTGGCGCCCGCGGCGGACAGGACCAGCTCCCAGGCGCCGGCGTAGCTGACCTCGTCACCCCCGAACTCCGACTTGAAAAAACCCAGGCCGTGCCACGGGTGGGAGGGGCCGGCGCCGGGCGGCGGGATTCCCCAGAGATCGAAATCCCTGCACCCGGCCTCGGCCGACGACGTGATGGCGGACCACCAGGCGAGGTCATTGCCCATCAGCTCGGGCCTGGACCCGCTGCGGCCGGCAAACAAGCTGTAAGCGCGAGCGGCGTGCCGAGCGACGAGCACGGTGGCCAGGGCCTCGCGCTTGGCCGGCTCGTAGGCGACGTAGGTCCTGCACCAGGGCAGGAGCTCGAGCAGCAGCTCGTAGTAGCCACGGCCCGGCAGGTGGATCGATTCGCGACGCTCCACGGCCGCGGACTGGCGCGCCAGCTCCGCGCCGTCCTTGCCCTCTTCCACCAGCACGCCGCGGCGCAGCCCGGCGCGGATGTTGTAGCGGCGTCCATGACGGAAGCTCGCCAGCATCTCGGCGGCGGGACGGAGGGTCAGGATGCGCGTGTGCTGCGGCTGAGTCGGCGTGACGCTGGTGAAGCCACGCTCTGAAAGCACCGCTTCCAGCGACCGCGGAGCTTCGGGCTCGATGGTGAGCCGCGCCATCTTCGCGTCGCGCGCCCAGCTGACGAGGGCGTCGATCGCCTCGGTCGTGGCGGGCACAGGGCCGCGGTGCACGTAAGCCTGACGGGCAGGTCCCACGGATCGCACCTGCACGCTGGCCATCGCGCCCTGCGACAGGCGCACCCTCTCGACGCTCCAGCCGGCGCGCGCCTGCACCTCGCCCCACGCCCATGTCTGGAGCAAGGGCGCGGGCGCCGCTCGCTCATCGACCTCGGCATCCCAGCGCTGAGAGTCGGCCGTCATCCCCGACCGGGCTCGATGATCAGGGCCGGCCCGAGGTGGCCCACGTCGTTGACGCCGGCGATGACCTGCCGAGCCGCGCCGTACTCGATCACCGAGAGCGAGGCGTTCTGGATCTTGAACGGGAAGAGTCCACGGTTGCCGCGACCCAGCACTCGATGCAGCGCGACCTGGATGACTCCGCCGTGAGTCACCACGAGCACGTCTCCATCGGGATGGCGGCCGACGATCTCGTCCAGCGCCGCCGACACGCGAGCCTCGAACGGCGCGGCGCCTTCGCCACCGGGAACGAGGTCCCAGTCCGGTAATTCGGTCCAGCGCGCCCAGGCCTCCGGAAAGCGCTCGGCAAGCTCCCCTGCCCGCAGACCTTCCCACTCCCCAAGAAAGATCTCGCGGAGCGACTCCAACGGCTCGGGCGTGATGCCGATGGCGTGGCCCACGATGTCCGCGGTCTCGTAGGCGCGCTTCAGGTCGCTGGAGTAAAAGCCCGCAGGGCGCCGGCCGGCGAGCCGGATGCCGACGAGCTCGGCCTGGCGCCGGCCTTCCTCAGAGAGGGGAGGGTCAAGGTGGCCCTGGATTCGATGCTCGCGATTCCACGTGGACTGGCCGTGGCGAACCAGGAGCAGCCGAGCGGGGGACGGCTTGGTCGCGAGCGGTAACTCGGGCGGCTCCGGGCGCGCGGATCTGATCTCGATATCTATACTAACTTTCTCTTAACCCCTCGATCGGTTGGGCCGATCTCAGGAGAAGGCTGTTGCAGTCACACGGCTCTTTGGCCGAAACCCCCCTTCGATCGCTGCTGGAGGCCGCTCAGGGTGAGCGGTCCACCGGTACCCTTACCGTGCGGAATGGGAACGGCCAGTCGACCGCACTCTACTTTCTGTTCGGCCATCTTTTCCACGCCCAGGGCGACGGCAAGGCTGGAGACGACGCCGTGGTCAGCGCGCTGCACTGGGCCAGGGGCGATTTCGAGTTCGACGCCAAGGCCAAGCTGCCCGCCGACGAGACGGTCAAAGCGGGCATCCCGGAGCTCGTCCAGACAGCCGAGTCGGGGAGTGAGGCCTCACATCCTGAGCCTCCATTGGAGACAGCGCCGGAAGCAAAAGCCGAGCGCAGAGATCATGCTGAAACGGAGAAGAAGGTGGAAGCACCCCAGCCGAGAAGAGGCGTGAAGCACCGCCCGCAGCCGAAACACGGCCGCGAGCCGATACCCGTCCCGGCGGGGCAGATCATCTACGACTCGCTGAAAACCTCGTTCGTCGATTTCCCCCGATTGATCACGACGCTCGAGAAAGAGGGGTACACCGGGTACGTCCGCCTGCTCACCGACGACGCCTCCGGTTTGATCCTTTTCCGCGAAGGTTCCGCCCTCGAGTGCATGTACGACGGCGCGGCGGAGGCGGGCAGCCTGGTGCTCGGCAAGCAGGGCTTGCAGATGTTCAACGATGACGTCGTCAGCGGGCACGGCGTCCTGGACGTGGTGGGCCTTTCGCCTGAGCTGATCGACGGCCTGTTCGAGCTCGCGGTCTCGCGTCCTATGTATACGGAGCTGTACGCGGCCTGGGTCGACATGAAGGCCTTGCTCAAGTTCCTCAGCGACCGCAAGCTCAGCGGCAGCGTGATGATTCGTTCGGGCGCGGGGACCGGTGTGATCATCCTCGCCGAGGGCGAGCTCGCCGGGGCTTACACGAGCGAGTCGCGTGACATCTCGGACAAGCCGGATCGCGCGCTCGCGCTTTGCGACGACCCCGGCGCGATGATCGAGGTGAAGTCCGCGGACGCCGGCAAGCACCCGCCCCTCGACGTGGCGGAGATCGTGGGCGGCCAGCGGTCAGGGCGCGGCGCGCCGGTGGCCCCCTCGGGTGGCGCTCCCGCAGCCGAGCCGGTGGCCCCGACCAGCCCGACCATCCCCACGCTTCCGCTGATGCCCGTGACGCCGACCGACCCGCCCACGGCTCAGATCCCGACCGGCTCTTTCGCAAGCTCGAGCTACACACAGCCGACGCCGCCCTCCATACCGGTCGCCCCGGCCGCTTCTTCGCGCTCGGACGGCCCGCAGCTGGACTGGGCGGCGATCGTGACCGAGCTTCAGGCGATGGCCGAGGACGCGCTCGGCAACCGTGCCCGCAAGGTGAAGGACATCCTGGGAGCCGCCGACCCATCCCTCGCCGGCATCGAGGCCGCGATCGATCAGATCCCGAGCATCTCTTTGCTCTTCGTGGATTCCTCGCGGCTCGAGTCGCTCGCGCAGGAGATGAGGGCCCGCCTCAAGTCGCACCTCTAGGACTGCGGTAGGCCCTAAAGGGTGGGTTGGGTCCGGTCTTTTTCGCGTCTGATGCCGGCCCAGGTGCGCACGGCTGGGGGAAGGTCGGGTCTGGGCAGGGTCGGCAAGCTGGGCCTGTGGCTGGGTGCCGCAATCAGCGCCGCCATCATCCCCCTGAGCGCCTGTGGCGGCAACCCCGCCCAGATCGTCAATTACTCACCGCTGCGCGGGAGCATCGACGTCTCGACCGCGGCCCCGGTTCGCATCTCGTTCGACCACGACGTCGACCAGGCTTCGGTGGCCAGGCGACTGCATCTTCTGCCGATCACCCCTGGCACGGTGCGATGGAGCAGCGGCCATGAGCTTGTCTTCAATCACCCGATCCTCCAAACCGACACGACTTACGACGTGATCATCGAAGCCGGCTATTCCGACCTTGCCGGCAACGTGTACCCGCTCCGGCACAGTTGGTCCTTCACCACCGAAGCCGCGCCGAACCTACTCAGCTCGACACCGGCGATCGACGAGACCGGCGTCGATCCAGCCGCCTACATCACGCTGAATTTCACACGTGAGATGGATCCGGCCAGCCTCAAGAGCGGGCTGAGCTTCAATCCCGCGACGCCCTTCGACGTGCGGCCTGACCCGACCGACGGCCGCCGGGCGATCATCGCGCCGTCCGAGCTCCTGACGCCCAACACCGCGTATCAGCTCTCGATCGACACGTCGGCGGTCGATGTGGATGGCAACCAGCTCGACCTCGACCAGACCATCGACTTCCGGACGGGCGATGCCCGACCACTGCATCACTGGATCACCTTTGCGATCGACAACGCCGACGGCTCGCCCGGCGGCCTGTGGATCGTCAACGACTCCGGGTTTCCACGACAGCTGGTCGGCTCGACGCCCGTGCGCTCGTTCACCTGGTCTCCTTCGGGTAACACCCTTCTGGCGCAGGGCAGCGGCGACACTTGGTCTGAGGTGGAGCCAGGCGTCGGCTCGGTCGCGCTCCCGTTTCACGCGACGTGGGCGGCCGCGCTCGCCTCAGGAATGGGTTACGTCTACATCGACCTGGCGGGAGCCCTCCACCGCCAGACCGCCGAGGGCGGCGACGAAACGATCTCGGCCGACGTAGTGGAGGCGGCGGTGGCGCCGAATGGGCTGCGGGTCGCGTTTATCGGGCTGACGTCGCCGACGGAGATCTGGGGCTACGACGTTGGGCTCCGTGCCCGATATCTGCTGGCGCAGGAACTCACCCCCGTCAGCTCGGTGGTCTGGGCCCCCGCCGGCAATCGGATCGCCTACCTGCGCTCGGATTTGCAGACCACGAGCCTGCGCGTCCGCAACCTATCGGGATCAGCGACGACTACGACCGTCGCGAGCGGTGACATCGGCTCGCCCGCCTGGATGCCCGATTCAACACATGTCGTGTTCGCGATGCCCACCACCGGACCGGGAGGCGCCGGCAAGCACAGGGCGTTCGTGGTCAACGCGGTCGCTCCGCCGGCGACGATCAGCCCCGCGTCCGGTCTGCCTGCCGACGCGAGTGTCGACGTGCAATCCCCGGTGCCGTCCCCGGATGGCCATCAGATCGCATTCCTGAACGGAGATCAGATCTGGTTGATGAACGCCGACGGGACGCGCCCGACCGCACTCACGAGGCTCGACCCGGCGTCCTTTCCCTATTCGTGCCGGACGCCGGCGTGGACTCGCACCTGAGTCCGGTCGATCACGCCGTCGAACTGCTCCAGCAGCGCCTCAGCAGTGCGTGACCAGGAGAAGCGCTGCGCCAGAAGGCGGCCGCGGCGCCCCATCTGCTGCGCGAGCTCCGGTGCGGAGAGAAGCCGCCCGATGCGCTCGGCATACTGCGCCGGGTCGTGGCTCTCGATCAGGTAACCGCTGACCTCGTCCCGGATGACGGAACGCAGACCCGACACTCCGGCGGCCACGAGCGGGCACCCGCACGCCTGAGCCTCGAGACCCACAAGCCCAAACGACTCGCTGTACGAGGGCATGACGCACACGTCGGCCGCGCTGTAGAAGCACGGGAGCTCGTGGTGGGCCACCGAGCCGATGAAGTCGACACGATCGCGGACCGCGAGCTTTGATGCGATCGCCATCAGCCGCTCCTTCTCGCTCTCCTCGCCGTCGCGGCTGGCGTCATTGCGGGCGTCCTCGCCGAGGATCAACAGCCGCACGTCGTCATGGCGGCGGTCACGCAGCAGGGCAAGCGCCTCGATGGCGATGTCGACGCCCTTGAGGCGCTCGAGCCGGCCCACGAAAAGGAGCAGGCGCTCGGCGCCATAGCCGATCTTGCGCCGGGCTTCCATCCGGTCGATGGGCTGAAACGTGCCGAGGTCGACGCCCGGAGGCACGACGACGACATGTTCGCCCGGCGCGCCGTATGCGCTGACCAGTTCGTCCTTCTCGTCCTGGGTCGAGGCGATGAGAAGGTCGGCCTGCTGTGCAATCTCGGCTTCAATCCGGATGCGCAGAGCCGGTTCTGGGCTCGCGCCGGCGGCCAGGGTGCGATTCTTGACCAGGCCGAGCGTGTGCGCCACATGCGCCCAACCCGCGGACAGCTCGGGGCGAAGCAGGCACGCGACCTCCCCGGACAGCCAGTAATGGGAGAAGAGCAGGTCGTACGTGATGTCTTCGCCGGCCGCGAAGTCCAGGACGCCGGTCGCGAAAGACGGGACCTGGTTGTACAGCGAATACTTGTCCAGGTCTCTGCCGGCGGGAAGATAGACGACCCGGGACAGGGCCGCCAGGGACTCGACGAATGGATCGTCGGCCGACTGGCGTCGTGTGAAGATGTCGGTGGCGATCCCGCGATCGCTGAATCGGTTGGCGACCTCGCGCACGTAGACATTGAGGCCGCCGTTGGCGTTCTTGCCCAAGGATGCCGTGGGGGAGGTGTGCATGGATATGACCGCGATCCGCTTCCGAGCGGTGCGGTCGGAGATCAGCGGAGTAGCCTCAGCCACGGTAGGCCGATCTCGCGTCAAGCCAGCGCCGTGAGACGCAGCAGAAGGCGGAACGGGAGACCGGCGAACAGGACGCCATATCCCTTAAAACCTACGCGCTTCTCGACTATTCCCGCCCGATCGCCCTGCTACGCCGGCGCCAAGGGCTCACGGCGACTGCCCCAAAGGGCCGACAATAGGAACACCATGTTTCGGCTCCCCGTACGGCTGACGGCAGGGTTCAAGCTGTCCGCGCTCGTCGCTCTCGCGGTGCCGGCCCTCCTCGGGCTGACCGCGGTCTCCACCCTCGCCGACAGCAGCCCCAGCCCGGCTCCCGGCGCATCAGGTACGCGCACCGGCACGGCGGCGCTGCCAGGCGACCCCGCCAAGGGCGCCACGCTGTACGGGCAGAACTGCGCGACCTGTCACGGCGCCAACCTCGAAGGTGGCATCGGCGCGGTGCTGAACCCGATCGACAAGCTGCCCGGCGTGCCGAATTCGTTGGACCCCAACTTCCTGATCGGCATCATCACCGGCGGGCGCGTTCACAAGCCGGGTGACCCCAAGCAAACGGACATGCCTGCCAAAGGCGGCAACAGCAGCCTGACCGACCAGGACGTCAAGGACCTGGCGTCATACATCATTCAGCAGAACCAGGTCGGGGCGGGCAGCGGGCCTCTGGCGCCGGGCGAGCTGGCCAAGCGGACGATCCTGTGGGTCAGCCTCGGGATCATCGCGATGATCTTCGTCACGTTCCTCCTGGCCCAGTACAACATGCGGTGGATCGCGCGCCGCGCCGCCGCGCGACGCAAGTAGCCGAACCGGCGGCCGCCGGTTCACCAGCGGTCGCTGCCCCTCTTCCCACACCCACCGGCGGTTCACCACGGGTCCTGATCCTGTTCAGCGACACAGGAGGCGGGCACCGCGCCGCGGCCAAGGCCCTGACCGACGCGCTCAAGCTGCTCGACCCCAGCTGTGTCGTGACCGTCGCCGATCCCTTGATCGGACAGGGCCCGGTCGTCGTGCGGAGGCTGGCTTCGCTCTACTCCCCGTTGATCCGCCGCTCCAGGACCGCGTGGGGCGCCGTCTATCACACCAGCAACACCAAGGCCGCTTTTGCGGCGATCCGCGCGGTCTTCGGCCGCGCCGTGCGGAACTCGATCGCCGAGCTGCTCGAGCACAACGACCCCGACGTCGTGCTCTCGGTCCATCCGATGCTGAACCATGTGAGCCATCAGGCGATCCGGCGGAGCGGGCGGGCGCGCGCCTTGATGACCGTCATCACCGACCTGGTGGACTTTCACCGCGGCTGGACCTTCAGCCAGGCCGACCTAGTGATCGCGCCGACAGAGCTTGCCCGCAAGGTCGCGCTGCGCCGCCGCGTCCCCGCCGACCGCGTGATGCTTCTCGGACTTCCGGTCGACCTGCGCTTCCGCCCCCCCGCCCCCGGCGAGAAGAGAGCGCTTCGTCGCAGGTTCGGCCTCGACGAGAGGCGGTTCACCGTGCTGGTGATGGGCGGCGGCGCTGGAGTCGGGCCGCTGGAGCGGCAGGTTCGCGCTCTGGCCTGGGAGCCTTACCAGTGGCAGGTGGTCGTCGTCTGCGGCCGCAACGAGAAGCTGCGCCGGCGGCTCTCCGAGGTCCGTTTCTCCACCCCGACGCTGGTCCTCGGCTTCGTCGATTACATGCCTGAGTTGATGCGAGCCTGCGACATCATGGTCACCAAGGCGGGGCCTGGCGCCATCGCCGAGGCGCTGGCCACGAGCCTGCCGTTGATCGTCACGGGCTTTCTGCCCGGCCAGGAGGCGCCCAACGTCGACTTCGTCGTCGAGTCCGGCATCGGCGCCTACGCGCCAAACGAGGAAGACCTGTACGACGAGGTGCGGGTGCTGGCCGAAGGCGGACCGACCTGGCATGACATGTCGCGCAAAGCCGTGGAGATGGCGCATCCGTATGCGTCGTCCGACATCGCGCGCGAATGCCTCCTGCTGGCCGCCCGCTACAGGGCTTCAGAGCAGGCGAGCCGGTAAGGACACAACCGGCACCGGCGGCGGTCGGGGCGCGCGTCGAACCGACCTTCGCGAATGCCCTGGGCGGCTCTCGAGCCTTCAGCCCGGGCCTCGTCGAGCAAGCTCCCGGGTTTGTCGATCTGCACCGAATCCCCCGAGGCGAGATAGACGACTTCGAGCTCGACCGGGTCGAGCACGAGCGCGGACATCGCGCCCAGCGCGTACAGGGCCAGCTGGAGGTCGCGCTTGCGGCGCGTGACCGGGCGGCCGCTCTTGTAGTCGACGATTCGCCAACCTGATTCGGCGCGGTCGATGCGGTCGATCACGCCGTGCAGAGTCCAGCCGTCGACAGCCACGTTGAACGGGTGCTCGAGGTACTCGGGTACGGCGTCAAAGCCTCCGCGCTTCTGAAATGCCTCCAGCTGAGCCGCGCCGTTTCGCTTGAAGGTCGGGGCGCGACGCTCATCGGGAAAAGGGGTCTGCTGCCAGACCTCCGCGAGGATGGATTTCACACGCGCCGCGCTGACCGTCTTGCCTTCACGCCGCAGCTCGCCCGCGCGCCGCAGCGCCTCGTGCACGATCACACCGTGCACCGCCTCGGCGCTCTGCGCCGCCGGCAGGCGCTGCTCGTATCGATACCAGTATTGGCGCGGACATTCGAGGTATGCGGTGATCCCGCTATACGACAGGTGCACCTCGCCGGTGTGTGGCACCCTCAGCTCCTGCGGCGCCGCTGGCGGACAGCCCTTGACCTCGACGCCTCGGACTGTGCGCACGCCTGCAGCCTTGATTTCCGCAAGAAAACGCGATTCGCGCCACCTGCGCCCGCCCTCGTAATGCGCGCCCCATGTCAGATACAGCTTCTGCCTGGCGCGGGTCATGGCCACGTAAAGCAGCCGGCGCTCTTCGGCGATGACATCCTCGCGGCCGCGAACCAGCGGCTCGAGCACCGCGGCCGGCAGCTCGAAACGGGGTGAGCGAGCGGACTGAGGCAGCCTTCCTTCCACCAACGATGGCACGAACACGACGTCGAACTCCAAGCCCTTGGCCTGGTGAATGGTCATCACCTGGATCGCATCCGCCGGGGCCTCCGGCGCCGCGGGCTCTTCGTCTTCGCCGGAAAGCAGCACCAGGTCCAGGTGGCGCATGTAGTTCTCCAGAGAGTGATCCGGGGACAGCTCGCAGAACTCCGCGATGCCTTCGGCGAACCGGCTCACGTTCGCTGTCGCACGCGACGCGTCTTCAGCAGCCAGCGAGGAGTTGAGGACATCGAGGTATCGCGTTGTTTCCATGAGCTCGAAGAACAGGTCCCGGACGTCGAACCTGTGTGACTCGGCCGCGAAGCGCTCCAGCTGCGCGGCGGTCTGCGCGGCGGGTGCCCAGGCCTTCATCGCGTCGAGTGGCGAGAGCTGGCCACGGTCCCGCAGCTTGTTCAAGGCGGCGCCGGGTTCCAGGCCGGCCGGTGGCCTCGTCATCACGCGAGCGAGCGCGACGATGTCGGTGGGGTCGCGCAGGACCCGCAGCATCGCGACCAGGTCTTTGATCTCGGGGCGGTCGTGAAAGCCGTGGCCGCCGGTCACGACGTGGGGAAGCCCGCGCGCAGCGAGTGCGGACGCGACCGGTCGCGCGATGGCGTTGGTGCGGCACAGGACCGCGATCTCGGATGGTGATGTTCCACGCTCGATGCAAGCCGCGGCTTCCGCGGCGATCGCCCGCGCCTCGGCTGTCCCGTCCGGACATGACCACACCTCTACCTCAGGTCCGGTCTGGTCCGAGCGCAGCTGCTTGGCCAGCCGGTCCGGGTTGCGGTCGATCAGGGCCGATGCCGCGGCCACGATGCGCCGGGAGCTGCGCCGGTTCCGGCCGAGGGTGATCGTTCGCGCGTCCGGAAAGCTCCCCAGAAAACGTTCGAGGCTGGCGCGCGAGGCGCCCCGAAAGCGATAGATCGACTGGTCATCGTCCCCGACGATGAACGGCTCGCCCCCCTGGGCGATCAGCTCGACCAGGCGCTCCTGCGCCAGGTTCAAGTCCTGGTACTCGTCGACCAACACGTGGGGGTAGCGCCTCGCGTAGTCGCTGAGCAGCGAGGGATTGCCCTCGAGCATCCGGACCGCCAGAAGGAGCAGGTCGTCGAAATCGAGGCAGCGGCGCGCCCTGCACTCCTTCTCATAAGCACGAAAGAGGCGGACGGCCGCGCGCATGAAGGCGGCTCGCTCGTGGTCCTCGCTCGACGCCGCCCAGGCTTGAAGGCGCCGCAGCGGCACGAGCTCCTGCTTCAGCCTATCGAGCATCTGGAGCAAAGGCGCGACCAGGTCGTCGGGCCGATCGTCGCCCGTCAGCTCCATGTCACCGATGCCCCACATCAGCTCTCGGGCCAGGATCCATCGGTCTGCGCCGGCCAGGATGCGAAAGCCTGGGCGGACGCCGACCGCGCCACCATCAGTGCGCAGCCAGCCCAGTGCCATCGAGTGGAAGGTCCCCACCGCAGGCGCCGGATGCTCGATCAGGCTCTCCATCCGCTGCCGCATCTCGGCCGCGGCACGCTCGGTGAAGGTCATGACC
>JBOHUP010000256.1:0-2690 GCA_050734615.1 Candidatus Dormibacteraceae bacterium
GAGCAGAGTGGTCCGTAGACAGCCATATGGAAAAGCCCGGTGGCCACCCTGGAACGCCGAAAGGCTTGATTGAGCCCGCCGAGCACGTCATGGAAGCGGCCGAGTCGTGGGCCGTCTCTGGCCAACCGTTCGCGATGAAAGCTGTCGAGCACAACTCCGCAGCGTGCCCCTATTGACTCAATAGGGCTGGCGACGCCGGCTTCTAAACCTTGTCGAATTCAAGCGCCTGTCTGATGTAGTAGCGGAGAGCTGCTTTGTTGATCTCTTTCACACTGCGCATTCGGACGTTCTTGGAGACTTTGCCCTTGCCCTCGAGCAGGCCGTACTTGTCCTGGAAACGCGCCCCGCGCGAAAAGGCGAGCGTGATGCCTTGCTTGGTCGGGCTAATGACCGCCAAGGTGCGGCTCTGCTTGTACATGGGGACCCCGTAGCTGATCACTTCTCTCGCGTCTGGCGCGTAGTTGCGCATCAGCTTTCGCAGCTCTGCCACGATGTCGCGGTATTCGGGCAACACCCTCTTCTTTACGAACTCGTCAACAGTCACGTTTCCCATGATTCAGACCGCCCAGTAATGTAGAGGTTCGAATGACTTTCCTCAATGACGAGACCATCAAGTTGGCCGATGGCCGGCGCCTCGCCTATGCGGAGTGGGGAGATCCTGATGGATCGCCGGTGTTGTTCTTCCACGGCACGCCACATTCCCGGCTGTGGTGTCCTGACGAAGGCGCGACGGCGGAGGCCAAGGTTCGGCTCATCGCGATCGATCGCCCCGGGATAGGCGGTTCCGACGCCAAAGAGGCGCGCACCTTTGGCGATTGGCCCATGGACGTTCTCGAACTGGCCGACTCGCTGAGGCTCGACCGCTTCGCAGTCATTGGCTGGTCAGGTGGCGGACCATACGCCGGAGCCTGCGCCGCCCTGATTCCGCAGCGCCTGACGGCGATCGCCATTGTTAGCAGCAAGCACCTTGCCCGGTTCAACTTCATCGATCGTCCGCAGGCAGTCGAGGAGCTCGACTCCAATGATCGAGCGGAATTCGAGTTAGCCCACCGCAATCCTCTGGCGGCTGCGGAACTCTCCGCCTCGCATCACACGAAATGGGCAGCGACCCTGCAGGAGCGCCCTGAGGTCATGTTCGATTCTTTCAAGACAGCCGAGGGCGACCGATGGTATTTCGACGACGACGCTCGCACAGCTTCCCTGGGGCGCGCCCTCATCGAGTGCTTTAGGCAAGGCCTGAATGGTCTCCGGTGGGAGTTCATCGACGCTTGGCTCCCGTGGGGTTTTCGATTGGCTGACATTCATAAGCGCGTGCACGTTTGGCACGGTGCCCAAGATTCACGAGTTTCGACGGCAGACACCGATTTCCTTGCACACGCAATCCGGAACTGCCAGGTCTCCATCTGGCCCGATTGCGGCCATCTCGGGATCGCCAAGCACTGGGGAGCGATTCTCGGCGCGCTGAGCTGACGCGAGACCGTAGACGACAGCGATCGACACTTCAGTGCAGGCCGGAGGACTCGCATTGGCCGCACCTCGATAGATGGGAAGTCGACGACCGACGCGGCGGTGTCAAGTGCCCAGTCGCATGAGTGGGAAGCCGCGTAAAGTGCTTCAGCAGCAGAGCGCAAGATAGACAGCCCGGCCACGTGCCGCGGCTCAGCCGTCAAGACCAGCGGTACGGCCGACACCGTTCACCGTGGCGGCAGTTCGCTCAGATGGAAAACGAGGACAAGAAGAGATGCCCAAGCACAGGATCGGAACCCGAGACGAGTGGCAGGACGCGCGCGGTCGGCTTGCGACGCTCGAGGCCGAGCATGCCGCACGCAACGAGGAGATCATCCAGAAGCGCCGCGAGCTCCCGTGGGTCCGGGTGGAGAAGGAATACGAGTTCGACACTGAGGAGGGCAAGAAGACTCTCATCGAGCTGTTCGACGGCCGCTCGCTGCTTCTCGCCTACAACATCATGTACGGGCCCGACTACCAGCTCGGCGCCTGCCCCGGCTGCACCAGCCTCGCCGACGGGTTCGACGGGACGCTGGTGCACCTGCACCACCAGGACGTGACATTTATCTGTTTCTCGCGCGCTCCGATCGGCCGGCTCGCCGCCTACAGGGCACGGATGGGCTGGCAGTTTCCCTATGTCTCGACCTACAGCAGCGAATTCCCATTCGACTTCGGCCTGGCGCTGACCGAGGAGCAAGCGGAGGAGCAGATCAAGGAGCTGGTCGACAACCCGCCGGACGGGCTCCGGCTCTGGTCGACACAGGTCGGCGCCGAGCTCAAGGACGGCCTGCGCGAGAACCCGAGCTACATTGTGTTCGCCCTCGAGAACGGGACCGTCTACCACACCTACACGGTGTCGGCTCCGGACCCGTTTGTGGTGCCGTTCTTCAACTTCCTGCTCGATCGGACGCCGAAGCCACAGCCCGACCCGTCGCGCATATACCGTAAGGACGAATACCCGGACTAAGCCTCCCGCGCCGATGCCGACGATCCTCCCCCTTCGGACCTCCGCGAATACGAAACCCATCCTTGGCCATGCCTCTTGACCCAATGCCGGCACACCGGCCCAGGCATCGTGGACGGATCGGACCGAACTGAACGCACGGTGGAATCACGACCTGGACTCAGCAGCACTTACGCTCAATCGAAAGCCCGTAGGGCACCAACTGGCGGCCGATGAGGGT
>JBOHUP010000257.1:0-1552 GCA_050734615.1 Candidatus Dormibacteraceae bacterium
ATGCCGCACCGCGCGGCCTCGGTCTGGATGGTCTCCTGGGCCTGCTTCTTGGTGCCGACGAACAGGACCGGCCTGCCGCTGGCGGCGACGCTGCGGGTGAAGTCCCAGGCCTCGTCCAGGAGCCTTACAGTCTTCTGCAGGTCGATGATGTGGATGCCGTTGCGCGCGGTGAAGATGTAGGTGCGCATCTTGGGGTTCCAGCGGCTGGTCTGGTGCCCGAAATGGACACCCGCCTCCAGCAGCTGCTTCAAAGTCACTTGGGCCACGTTTGATTGCCTCCCTGTTCAACTTCCGCCCGGCTCCGGCCTTCTTGCAAAGGACAGGGGTCTTGCGCCGGGCGTGCTAACTCAGTCGATGTCGACTGGCTCGATGAGTATACCCAGAGGCCGGAAAGCGAATCAGCGCCCGCTGGGCAAGCGCGCCGCACATCGGCCGCTCTGCCCGGCGAAGGTCAAGAGGCTGCTTCGACCTTCTTCACGCCCTTGGGTCCCGGGCAACTTGGATAGTCGGAGCACGACTTGAACAACCCGTACCGGCCTCGTCGCTCGACCAGCGGCTTGCCGCATATGGGGCATGGCTCGTCCAGCACTTTCGGGCCGGCCGTCGGCTTGCCATCCTTGCCGAGGTTGGTCCGGTATTTGCATTCCGGATACCGGGAGCAGGCGATGAAGGGGCCATAGCGCCCGGTGCGCTCGACCAGCTGGCCCTCGCCGCATTGCGGGCATTTCTCGCCTGTGGGCTTCGACTCACCCTGCGCGCCGTCGCGCTTGATGTATTTGCAATCAGGGTATCCAGAGCAGCCGACAAAGTCCCCGTAGCGACCGGTCCGCTGCTGCAGGGGCTTGCCGCAGTCGGGGCACATCTCCTCGAGCAGCTTGGGTTGGGGCGGTTCGCCGTCAGGGGTAAGGGCGCGGCGAAACTTGCACTTCGGATAGCGCGAGCAACCGAGAAATGGCCCGTAGCGGCTGGCCTTGTGAACGAGATGACCTTCCTTGCACAGCGGACATACCTCTCCGGTGTCCGCGGGGGTCGCCTCCTCGGCAGCCGTCAGCATCTGCTGCAGAGGCCCGTAGAAGCCGCCGACGACGGGCACGTACTCTTCGGTGCCCGCCTCCATCTGATCGAGCCGGTTCTCGAGCTTGGCCGTGTAGTCATCGTCTGAGATGACCTTGAAATGCTCGACCATGATCGAATTCACGGCTTCGCCGATCCGGGTCGGGTGCAGGCGCCGGTCCTTGATCTCGACGTAGCCGTGTCCCTTGGTGATCGTCTCCACGATCGGCGCGTAAGTCGACGGCCTTCCGATGCCGCGCTGCTCGAGCTCCTTGATCAGCGTCGCCTCCGAGTAGCGCGGGGGCGGCTGGCTGAAGTGCTGCTCAGGCTTGATCCCGTGGTAGTCCAGCGCCTCGCCGGCCTTCATTTCGGGCAGGTCCGCCTCGCCATTCTCCTCTCGCGGCCAGACCCGGTAAAAGCCATCGAAAGCGAGCACCGAACCGTTGGCGCGGAAGACGTACTCGCCGCCCTCGATCTCCACCTGCGTCTGGTCGTACAC
>JBOHUP010000258.1:0-1994 GCA_050734615.1 Candidatus Dormibacteraceae bacterium
GGTTGGGACGCCCACCGTGAGACCGCGACGAGCGCATCGCGCTCGAGGTCTGACTTGCAGACCTGCGCCCCGAAGCAACCGGGGCTCGACGCCGCTTTCGACGCCAGCTCCTTCATCTCGGTGAAAAGCTCCTCGCGCTTGCCCTGCACCGCGTAGTACCTGGAAATGTCGATCACCGCCGCGTGCTCAGCCATGAAAAAAGTCTAATCCTGGGCGGCTATTTCAGTCGAGCGGCGACGCGCTCGACGAAGTCCTTCACCGTCACCTCGGCGACGCGGTGAAGCAGCGTGCGGTCGGCGAGCTTGCCGACCATCCCCATCGGCGGTTCGTAGTTGGCGCTCAGCCCGACCTGGGTCGCCGCGGCGCCCATGGCGGCCACCTCGAGATGCCCGTCGAGCTCGGGGAAAAGTTTTGCGTTGGTCGCCGAACGCCAGCGGACCGGGCGGATCGTGAGCTGCGCGCCCCGCAGCGCCTCGCCCAGGTCCAGAGCGATCCTGCGGCTGACGCGGCGATCGCCGACCTGGAATCCCAGCTCGGCAAGGAGCTGCGAGCCGTGTCCGTCGGCCTCCTGCGCGAGATCCGGCATCCAGTTCTCGGCCAGGCTCAGAAACGACTCTTCCACGTCCTGGAACGGGCGATCCACCACGGTGTAGTAACGGAGGAACAAATCGCATCCAGCCTATGAGCCCTGCGGTGATGAGCTAGGGCCGATGGTCCCTTCGTTCTTGGGACCGAACGTGGGTCAGTCCCCGGCGCGCTGGCTCGACAGCACCCCGGCGTCGTCCCAGCCGTGCCATCCCACCGGCCTGATCCACGCGTTGATGCGTTTCTGCGACCGCGACCCGAACGGCTTTCCGGTGTACCGCCGCGCCAGCCGGTCGATACCGCCAAGGTCGGTGTCCTCCGCGATCGTCTCGACCAGCCCGTAAAGGCTCACGTGCCGGTACCAGTCCTGGTCGAAGAAAGTCAACGACACCTTCGGGTTCAGCCGCATCCAGCGCAGCCGGCTCCGGATCTCGTGCATGTTGACCAGGATCCGTCCCTCGTCCCAGTCGTACCAGGTCGCCACGGTCATCGGAAACCCGTCCGGGCGGATCGCTGCGATCACGGCCTCGTTCGGCTGCTTGAGGAACTGTGCGACCTCTGTCGGAAGCTCGAGATCGGCCATCCGAACACAATACTGGCTGGCCTTGTCCCGCCCTGCCTCCAGGGGCACGGTCAGGCAGGAGTCAGTGGCTGAGGCGCCGCAGCAGGCGTGAAGAGGTGGCGATCCCGGCGATGCATGCGACCGAGAGCACGGCAAAGTCGAGCCCGATGTCGCTGGGCGTCCCGATCAACAACCCGCGCAAAGCATCGATCTCATATCGCAGTGGGTTGATCGTGCTCAGCGCCTGCAGCCAGCCGGGCATCACGCCGATGGGATAGAGCGCGTTCGATCCGAAGAACAAAGGCATGGTGATGGCCTGGCCGATGCCCATGAGGCGATCGCGGTTCAAGACAATTCCGGCGATCGTCAGCGACAGCATCGAGAAGAACGCGGCCCCCATGACGATGACGACGGCGGAGGCCACGTAGACCAGGGGGTTCAGCGGAAAGTGAACGCCGAGCAGCGCCGCGAGAACGACGACCACCGCCGCCTGGATCAGGCTTCGCACGCTGGCGCCAAACGCCTTGCCCGCCACCAGTGCGGAGGTCGGCGTCGGCGTCGCGAGCAGCTTGCTCAGGATGCCCGCGTCACGTTCCCAGATGATCTGGATCCCATAGAAGATGGCGACGAAGAGCGCCGACTGGGCGATCACGCCTGGCGCCATGAAGTCCAGGTATGGCTTGCCGCCGCTCGGGATGGCGCGGATCGTGGAGAAGGTCTCGCCGAAGATGACCAGCCACAGCGCGGGCTGGATGGCGCGCGTGTACAGCTCGGTCCGGTCGTGCCTGATCTTCGCCACCTCGACCCAGCAGAACGTGACGATCCGGCTGTGCAGGACCTGCCACCA
>JBOHUP010000259.1:0-4038 GCA_050734615.1 Candidatus Dormibacteraceae bacterium
GGTCGGCGGCGACCGCGCGCAGATCGGCCACGAGGCCTCCGTGTACAAGATCGGCGACGAACAGCTGTTCTATCTCCAGAGCCGCGGCTTGACGGAGGCGGAGGCCACGACGATGATCGTCAACGGCTTCTTCGAGTGCTTCACCAAGGAGCTCCCGCTCGAGTACTCGGTCGAGCTCAACCGGCTCATCCAGCTCGAGATGGAGGGCTCGGTAGGGTAGCCGTGGTCTCTACGCAGACACCCCTGGAGGAGGCGATCTTCCACGGGGAGCCCGAATGGCTTCGCGCCCGGCGGCGATCCGCCTTCGAGACGTACAGGCGGCTGCCGATGCCAAGCCGGACGGACGAGGAGTGGCGCCGGACCGACGTCAGCCGCCTCGACCCAGGCCAGTTTGCACGCTTCGAAACCGGTGGCGCCGACCACGAGGGAGCTCCGCACACGACCCTCGGCCCGAAGCTCCCGGAGGGCGTGATCTTCGGATCGCTGACATCGATGGCGGAGGAGCACAGGAAGCTCATCGAGCCGCGCCTGTTCTCCCTGCTGCACCCCGACCGCGATCGGTTCGCCGCGTTTCATGCCGCCCTGTTCACCGGCGGCACCTTCCTCTACGTGCCTGACGGCGTCACGATCGACGAGCCGCTCACCGGCTGGAACGAGTCGTTCGTCGATGGAAGCGCCGTGCTGCCGCACACCCTGATCGTCGCCGGCAGGAACTCGCGGTTCAACTACCTCGACGAGTACAAGGCGACGCGCGATGACGAGTCGGGTTACAGAAGCGGCTCGGCCGAGATCTTCCTCGGCGAAGGGGCCGAGGTCGGCTACGTCTCGCTGCAGAAGTGGGGCCGCAACAGCTGGCACCTTGGCCACCAGCGGGCGCGGCTGGACAAGGATTCGAGGCTCAAGCTTTTCAACGTCACCCTGGGTGGCCGCTTCTCCAAGACGCGCGTCGAGGCGTCGCTGGTCGGACAGGGCGCAGAGGCAGAGCTGAAGGCCCTCTACTTCGCCTCCGGCGAGCAGTTCTTCGACTTCCACATGCTGCAGGACCACCAGGTTGGCAACACCCGCTCCGACCTGCTCTTCAAAGGCGCCCTCCAGGACGTGGCTCGCACGGTGTACGCCGGCCTGATCAAGATCGAGAAGGGCGCCGCGCGCTCCGACGCCTACCAGGCCAACCGCAACCTGGTGCTCTCCGACCACGCCAAGGCGACCTCGATCCCAATGCTCGAGATCGACAACAATGACGTTCGCTGTACGCACGGCGCCACGGTCGGTCCGATCGATCCGCAGCACATGTTCTACCTCCGCTCCCGTGGCATCCCGGAGCCGACCGCCAGACGCATGCTCGTCCAGGGATTCTTCGGCGACGTGCTCGACCGGATTCCCTTCGAGCATGCCCGCACGCTGGTCGAGGCTGAGCTGGAGTCGCGCCTTGGCTAAAGTGCGCGTCGCCTCGGTCGACGAGGTACCGGTCGAAACTGTGAAGGGAGTACTGGCGAACCAGACCGAGGTCTGTCTCGCGCACGCCGAGGACGGCAGCTTCTACGCCATCAACGATGTCTGCACCCACGAGAACTTTCTGCTCAGCGAGGGCGAGCTCTTCGGCCTGGACATCGAGTGCCCCCAGCACGGATCGCGGTTCAACCTCAAGACCGGCAAGGTGACGGGCCTGCCGGCCGTGATCCCGGCGACGGTCTATCCGGTCAGCCTCGAGGGCTTCGACGTCTACGTCGAGGTGCCCGATTGAGCGTGGCCGCACGCAAGACCTTGGATGTCGCGGCGATCCGAAAGGACTTTCCGATCTTCGAGACCGGCATCGCATACCTCGACTCGGCCAATACCTCACAGCGGCCGCGCCAGGTGACCGGCGCCATGATGGACTACTTCGAGAAGTTCAACTCGAACATCCACCGGGCCGCCTATCGCATCGCCGAGGAGGCTACGGTCCGCTATGAGGCGACTCGCGAGCAGGTTCGCGCACTCATCAACGCAAGCTCGACCAAGGAGATCATCTACACGCGCGGCACAACGGAGGCGATCAACCTGGTCGCCTATTCGTGGGGTCGCCAGAACATCGGACAGGGTGACCTGATCGTCCTGACCATCCTCGACCACCACTCCAACATCGTCCCGTGGCAAATCCTCGCGGCCGAGAAGGGCGCGCACATCGAGTTCGTCGACATCGACGAGCGCGGCGAGCTGCTCCAGGACCAGTTCGCGGAACTGCTCCAGCGCAGCCCAAAGCTCGTCGCCTTCAACGTGGTGAGCAATGCGCTTGGCACCATCAACCCCGCGCGCGAGATGGTCGCCGCGGCCAAAAAGGCCGGCGCCACGGTGCTGGTCGATGGCGCGCAGAGCACGCCTCACCAGCCGGTCGACGTGCGTGCGCTCGGCTGCGATTTCTACGCGTTCAGCGGTCACAAGATGCTGGGCCCGACGGGCGCCGGCATCCTGTACGGCCGCCGCGAGCTCCTCGAGGCGATGAACCCGTTCATGGCCGGCGGTGACATGATCAAAACGGTCCGCATCGAAGGCGCCACGTACAACGACCTGCCCTGGAAGTTCGAGGCCGGCACGCAGGCGATCGCTGAGGTCATCGGCCTCGGCGCTGCGGTCGAGTACCTGACCGCCCTGGGCATGGACGCGGTCCGCGCCCACGAGCTCGAGATCACCGAGTACGCGTATGAAGCCTTGAGCGAGGTCGACGGACTCACCGTCTTCGGCCCGCCGCCCTCACGGCGCGCGGGAGTCATCTCGTTCGCGCTGGCTGGGATCCACCCGCACGACCTGGCCACCATCGCCGACCGCGACCAGGTGTGCCTGCGCGCCGGCCACCACTGCGCCATGCCCTTGATGACGCGGTTGGGCGTCTCGGCCACGGCGCGCGCGTCTTTCTATGTGTACACGCAGAAGGATGAAGTCGACCGTTTGGTCGGTTCCATCAGAGAGGCCCAGAGGATATTCGCATGAGCGCACGCCAACCATCAGCGGATGATCAGTTCTATGCACCCCACGAAATCGTCGATTTCGCGGGGACCCCGCATTCGAGTTGTTTCCCATGAGCGCACGCCAACCATCCGCGGATGATCAGTTCTATCGCGAGTACATCCTCGACCACTACAAGAACCCGCGCAACTTCGGCCGCCTGGAGCATCCCGACATCAGCCACGAAGAGGACAACCCCCTCTGCGGCGACGTCATCGGGATGGACTTCCGCATCAAGGACGGGGTGATCGAGGACATCAAGTTTCACGGGCGCGGCTGCGCCATCTCACAGGCATCCGCCTCGCTTCTGACCGAGCGCTTGAAGGGCCTCCCGCTGGAGCAGGCCAAGCAGATCAACAAGGCCGACGTGCTCGGGGAGCTCGGGATCGACATCTCCCCCGCGCGAATCAAATGTGCGCTGCTGTCGTTGAAAGTCCTGAAGGTCGGCGCCTATGGGCTGGCCGACGATGATGAGGAGTAAGACCCCATGACTCAACAGGAAGCTCCATTTCGCGAAATCACCGTCGACGGCATCAAGCCGCTGATTGACGAGGGCTACGAGGTGGTCGACGTGCGCGAGGACTGGGAGTGGAACAAAGGCCACGTGCCGGGAGCGCGACACGTCGTGCTCAACTCCATCCTCGCCAACCCGACTGCACAGAAGTTCCGCGACCGCACGATCTTCGTCTGCCAGGTTGGGGAACGCTCGGCCGTGGCCTCCGAGATGGCGGTCGCCCTGGGCGTCAAGGAGGTCGTGAACTTCCGCGGCGGCACCAAGGCGTGGCGCGACGCCGGACTGCCCATGGAAACGCCGTGACCGACTTCCCACCGACGTCCACAGTCACCGCCGGCGCGACGGTCAAGCCGGAGGACGTGATCGAGGTTCTGCGCCAGTGCTTCGACCCCGAAATCCCGGTCAACATCGTCGACCTGGGCTTGATCTACGACATCGCGATCAAGCCCGAGCGGGTCGATATCAAGATGACTCTCACCGCTCTCGGCTGCCCGATGGCGGCCGATGTGATGGCGGACGTGCGGGACCACCTGCTGACCCTT